>CALMUU010000171.1 GCA_937872965.1 uncultured Actinomycetes bacterium | reverse complement strand
ATTTCTGATATGGGCGATATTTCTTGCACACTAAGCGAGAAGATGCAAGAATTGACAATGCATTAAGGATAATGCATGCGAGACACGGATGTATCTCGCACAATGCACCAGCGGACTTTTGTGCAGTCTCTCGAATATTGCTTTTATAGTCCGCTCGGTTCATTGTTGATCCCAAAATGTTCACTCATTTTTCCACGACATTCCAACTGCTTTTCGCCATCACGCTGGTAACGTTCACATGCACAACGACCAGAATGAACGCAATGACAATCGACGTACCTCTCTCATCTGAAAAGCCTGAATGGAAACATCTCTTCCATGAAGTTCTTGAACCTGAAAAATGTACGGGATGCGCCGCGTGTGTTGTCGCCTGCCCCCATGATGTTCTCGATTACACACATCTTGATGGCGGGTACGTTCCGTTCAATATCGAAAACCCTTCTCTGCCTGATCATTGTTCTCATGGAGAAAAAGGGTGCACTGCATGCACACGCGCATGTCCACGTTTTCGTGATTGGGAAATGGATGCCGATGCACATCTGTTTGGAAAAGTGAGAACAGAAGATGAAGTGTACGGTCAATATGACAGCATCTGTTTAACGCAAGCAACCGATGATACGATTGCCGAACTCGGACAAGACGGTGGTCTGGTCAGCGCTATGTTGATTTACGCACTAGAAAAAGGTTTAATCGATGGAGCTCTTGTGAGCTCTGCAGATAAAGACTGGGTGGCGCAACCTACTCTTGCAACTACACGTGAAGAAGTTCTTTCCACTGCGGGAAGTCGATATACATATAGTGCGAATACGCTTGCTTACAATCTCGCCAAAGAACAGGGTTTGGAAAAACTGGCATTGGTTGGCATGGGATGCCAAGCAAGCGTACCTGCAATCATGGCAGCTCGCAAAGCTGGAAAAGTCGCACGACGACTCGAACTTACCATTGGTTTGCTATGTTCCAAAACATTTACCGATGCAATATTCGATGACCTGATCAAAGCAAAATATGGGATTGATCGAAAAGACATCATCAAGTTCAACATCAAAGGTCGTTTCCATATTTGGGCTACAGGTGATCGCTACGTAGAAATTCCTTTAAAGGAATGTCATGAATTTACGCGCCCAGGCTGTAAGCAATGTCCTGACTTTGCTGCCGAGCACGCTGACATTTCTACGGGGGGTATCGTCAATCACCCCGGATGGACCCTGACCATTGTGCGAACAGCACGCGGCAAAGAATTATTAACCTCAATGATCGATGAGGGTTGGATAACAACCAAACCAATTGAAGAAGACCCTGGTGCAATGGACTTACTCATTCGTCTCAGCACTAAACAACGTGCACGCTGGACCGAAAAAACAGGGCCAGGAATGTTGCCTGATATAGCGAGCAAAGACTAAGTCAAAGATTTCACAAGATCACGGAAGAACACCGATCGAGCAATGAATTCGACGTCTTCATTCGCAGCTTGAAGTTCAGACAATTTTTCATGAGGAACAAACGATTTATATTTGATCTTATTGACTCCATTATCCAAAGCAAGGGAGTCAAGTTCATCTCGCAAGGCTTGGAATCCGTCTTCCGAGTACACGTCGTAGTCAAGAATGACCGTAAAATTTCGATCTCCTGGACCTGCCTTCAACATAGTTGTAATGCGAATCAAGTTCTTACACGTAAAGACATCATGGCGCAGCGATTTACCCGCTTCATCGATACGTGAACTATCAAGCAAGTTTTTCGTTACAACGATGGTGATGTCCACACCACCATCCTAGCGCCTCTACTAGACAAGCGGCCAAGGGAATGCGCGATCATTCGCATCCAATGCGCGGTGATACGGATTCATTAACAATCGCTCAACCCGAGTTATCGTTGCCTCGATCTCATGTGCCGAAACCAAAGGCAACAACCTTTCTTTCACATGAGCATGTATTCTATTTACATCGTCCATCAACGAAATGGATATCGGTTCTTCAGAAAACTCCCAAATCACCGTCCTTAACTTGTCTTCAATATGAAAACTCAACCCATGATCGATCCCCCAGAGATGACTTGTACTTTGGGATGGTGATCCATCTTCATTAAGCGTATGTTGCGTAGCATGGAAGCGTGATGCGACGCGGTCATCGGCCGAAAGTTCGGTCATTGAAGTTACTGCGCTATCCGATGAAACGTCTGGTTCAAGAAAAAGCTCAAAGGAGTCTGTCTTTTCGGCGAGTATGTGACCACCTTTTCGATCTGCATTATTGATGATGTAATCGAATGCGGCGAATTTCTCCATTATGTCTCTGCGCCCGGGAGACAAAGTGAAGTAATGCTCGCGTGGGTCGTGGGGAATGAAAAGTTGGACTGATGATTGCATGTCGCGGACATCGCGCAGCACAGTAGGAGGAACTATATTCCATCCCAATAGGTGAGAAATTTCATATGCTCCGACTTCACGTTTCGCTAATGTTCCCCACTCGAAATCGTAAAGAGGATTTTCGTACATAGCGGGCTTTACAACGACAGAAATTTTTGTATCGCCATTTTCAATTTCACCCAACAAAGCACCATTCGATGAATTTGAAAGTTGCCCAATAATTTTAATTTCACCAGTACCCAGAGCGATGCATGCATCCGAAAAATCGATTGTGTCACAACGAAGAATTAAGGTTTCATCCTGGTCTGAAGCGCTATCTTGAGAAGTTGTTGGGTGGATAGTAAATGTGCGAAGGGTCATCGCATCAATTAAGACGTGGGCAAATATGGCCCGTAAGATCCATAGGATTTTGACATAAAGGACATGGCTCGCGTCCCGCGATCACAGATTCTGTTCCTCGAACCGCCATTGCGCGAAGTTGAGTACGTGTCATCGTCAAACGCAGTACATGCTCGTCTTGACGCGCTTCAAGGGGAGCGATTTGATCAGAGGAATCATTAATGAAATCCTCTTCTAAAGGAAGTTCACGTAACTCTAAAGTAATTAATTGGCGCTCGGGATCGAAAATAAGGCCCATGGACTGAGCACGAAACATCGGTTCAATGGGTTCAATCACGCCTGCAACTTCGAAGTCATGCGGTGTGGCTATTACTTCTTCTGGAAATTCTTCATTGAGAGAATCCAAAAATTCCAACGACTGACTCGCGAGAAGTTCAATCTGTTGCTTTTCTACAAGTACGCCAACCAATACATTTTGTTTACGACCCTGGATCAGAAACGTCCTCTTACCCGGTTCACCAATGGCACCGGCACTGGCAGAATCGACGGGATCAAATTCAATTTCTTCCATCATTACACCATCCTTTGCGTAGGAACCACGTTAACGCTTTCTACCCGCGCAATACCGTCAGTGAACCTCACTTCAGACACCGATGCTGGAACACAAGAGATGCGTTGGAAAAGATCCATATGTAAACCCATATAGCTAGAAAGCAGAATAAGGATGGGATCACGATGACATGTGATCACAATATTTTTACCGATATGAGAAGAAACAATATCGCGGACAACTATATCTATACGCTCGAGAAGTTCGGCAAAAGTTTCTCCGTCAGGAAAACGAAACTGTGACGGGTGTTCTTGTACGGTTTTCCATTCAGGGAACTCTGCACATTCTTTCAGTGTAAAGTTTGTCCACGCACCAATGTGCGTATCGATGAGTTCATCACGAACTGAAATCTCAAGACCACGATCTTTCGCTATGGCTTCTGCTGTTTGATAAGCGCGTTCGAGAGGTGAAGAGAAGATGGCATCCACATGGACCATCGACAGGTAGTCACTTATAAGTTTGGCTTGTTCTCGTCCTTCGTCGTTAAGATCAAGGCCTTTTGTGTGTCCGTACATTACAGTTCCTGTTTGCGCAGTAACACCGTGACGTACGAGGAAAACTCTGGTTGTTTCGATTGTAGAATTATTGTTCACCCCTCTATCGTACTTAGGATAAGGTCATGAACGAAACCCTGGGGCTCCAACCCAAGCCTGCCGAAACAGAACTCCCTGCAACTTCGAGTGATCTTCTAGGCGCACTCCACGCTGCCCTTGCAAATGTTGATCATGTCACATTAGAAACGCTGACGAGTCAAAATCCACGTGATCTATTTTGTTGGGCCGCTTTGACTGCAGCAGCTGGTGATGGAATCGATGGATATGCCTTTGCTCGTGTGGGATATCACCGTGGGCTTGACACATTACGGGCAAGTGGATGGCGAGGTTCCGGATATGTACGAGCTTCGGTTCCGTCTAATCGTGGATTTCTCACATGTTTAGCTTTGTTACAGCACCAAGCAACTGTCATTGGTGAACAAGATGAACAAGAGCGATGTCTTGAATTTCTTCAACAGTTAGATCCGAGTTTTGACTGGAA
>CALMUU010000170.1 GCA_937872965.1 uncultured Actinomycetes bacterium | reverse complement strand
ATGGCCTATGGTGCAAGTATTGGCGAAGAAGTCATAGAAACGCACGACCATCCTTCTTTATTCGAGAAAGTTAAACGTGCCTTCTCGTAACTTTTGTTCGATGAACAGTGACCATGCTTGAGTACTTGCGCACCAGTCGCGCGCATCTGCTTGTGGACAAACTTAAGGATGAACTTGTTATTGCTGGTGATGATCATCATCATTTAACGCGCGTGATGAGATTGAGCGCCGATGACCTCATCACAGCTGCGCATGAAGGAAATGTGCGTGAATATAAAGTCAGTCGCATTACTCGCGAAGTGCTCGAAGCTGTTGCGACTCGATCTGCAGATGCAGTCCATGAACCTCAGATCGACTTGGCAGTGTCCTTGTTCGCGCTCAACCGATTAGAGACGGGGATAGCAAAAGCAGTTGAAGCAGGAGCAACCTCACTAACTTTTGGTGCAACATCTCGTTCTTCAATTACTTTGGATGCAGAAAAGCATGAAAAATTTTTGCGCCGTGCCGAAGCTATTGTGCACAGTGCCGTCATTCAATCGCGTCGCGCAAGCAAAGTGGCCATCTCGATTGTCGACGATCTCACAGATTATTGTTTCGAACTTTCTACTCCTCTTGTTGTGTGCGATCCCGATGGCGTGACCTCCCCGCCAAGTGCACCTGTCACTATCCTTATTGGTCCCGAAGGCGGCTTCGACGGAGAAGAGCGAGAATTGCTTGCGCCCACTTCTTCCACCTGGTGTATCTCGCCTTATATATTGCGATCCGAAACTGCGATGTCGATTGCCCCTGCTCTCATTTCAGCTGCCTTTCACTAAACGTGGGCGAGCGACTAGTCTTATTGACCACATATAGTGATAACAGGAAATGACCGAGGGGGACAGATGGAAGAGAGTGACAACGTAGAAACTTCTCAAGCTATCGGTGAGAGACTCCGCGAGATTCGAAAAGAACAGCGCCTTTCTTTACATGATGTTGAGCAACACTCGCAAAACGAATTCAAAGCATCCGTGGTTGGCGCATACGAACGCGGTGAGCGATCGATTTCTGTTGCACGCCTCATCCGTTTATGTGAGCACTATCACGTTTCTCCCGCGACAGTCCTTCCTTCTGAAACAACAATTGACCTCACCCTTGAAGAAGGAATGTCACGACGTGTTGTTATTGATCTCTCTAAAATTGCAAATAACAACCATGCGGAAGCAATGGTGCTCGGTCGCTTCGCGCAGAGTGTTCATCAGCAGCGCAATGACTCCTCCGGGCGATTTCTCACTCTTCGCAGTGACGATATGCGAATACTCTCGGCGGTATTTGGAAAATCGATTGAGGACTTCACGGTACGTCTCGCCGAAATTAATCTCCTAGCTGACCAGGATAAACAAGTATCTGCCCACTAATCTTCAGGCACGCCATATCTTTGTCGATAGATAAATGAGCCCAATATGCCTATGAAAAAAATTAGTGACATCTCCATTTCTTCTGCCGTCATCTCCATTGATGACAACGAAACTATGAGCGCATTGCTCGGAAATAACGACGAATATCTCGATCTCATCGAAGAATCTTTCGACGCCACCATCTTGGTGCGTGGAAACGAAATAACCGTTAACTCACGAGATAAATACATTACGCGCGACATCGTGACGCTTATCAATGAACTGAGCGCTGTCGTGATGAGCGGCGCACGACTTTCGCGCGATGACATTATTCGCGCTATCCAAATGGTGGGACAGAAAGTTTCTCCCAGCGAGGTAGCGGGAACCAACGTGCTTAAAGGTCGAAAATCGATTCATCCCAAAACTGAAGGCCAACGCAAATATGTGGAAGCAATTGCGAATAACACGATTACTTTTGGAATTGGACCTGCAGGTACAGGAAAGAGTTATTTAGCGGTGGCCAGTGCCGTTGCTGCGCTGCAAGCAAAAAAAGTACAACGCATTATCTTGACGCGACCCGCCGTTGAAGCAGGGGAGCACTTGGGCTTTCTTCCCGGAGATCTATTGGCCAAGGTCGACCCATATCTGCGTCCTCTGTACGATGCGATTTTTGACATTGTAGGAACGGATGCATTTGCGCGTTTCCAAGAACGTGGCGTGATTGAAGTTGCTCCGTTGGCGTACATGCGCGGGCGCACGCTCAACGATTCTTTTGTCATTCTCGATGAAGCACAAAACACATCACCGGAACAGATGAAAATGTTTCTCACTCGCCTCGGCTTAGGTTCGACCATGGTCGTCACCGGGGACCTTACCCAAGTGGACCTTCCCTCGCAAAAAGTTTCGGGACTTCGTATTGTCCGATCTATTCTCGACGGTGTGGACAGCGTCGCGTTCTGCGACTTTGATCGCAATGATGTGATCCGTCACCGTGTTGTGCAAGAAATAGTTGACGCTTATGACAAATGGGATAAAGATCATCCGAATCCCTATGAATCAGATTCCTATAAAGACAGAGCCCGTTGATGAACGGTAACGAAGATATTACCGGCGATCCGGGTGTTAGCGTTTTTGGTTCAAATGAACAACGAGAGATAGATGTTGACGTTGCTCGCTACGTTGCGCTCGCTCGACTCACTCTTGCGCGGGAACAAGTAGTGGGAACGTGTGAAATGTCATTGATCTTTTGCGACGAAGATGCCATCAGTCGACTGAACGAACAATATATGGATTCCAAAGGCCCGACAGACGTTTTGGCTTTCCCTGTCGATGATGACATTGTCGGTTCAGGACGCAATCCCGATAATGGGGGACGCGGGCCGGGCACACCCAGCGAAGATGATGAGATTCCTACGCTCATAGGTGATGTGTATGTATGTCCGACAGTCGCACAAGCGGCATGCGAAGAACATAACTGTACCTTTGATGAGGAAATAGGACTTCTTGTTGTTCACGGAACACTGCATCTTTTGAACTACGACCATTACGAAATTGACGAACGTAAAGAAATGCGTGCACGAGAACAAGCAATTTTGACCGAGTTTTTCCGGCTTTATCCAGTAGCCGCAGATGAATAGTCGAAACCTCTCTTCTCGACGTGAACTAAAGTAGGCCTTCTTCATGAATTCCGTACAAGTAATTCTTTTATCGATAGCTTTCGTGCTATTTCTTTTCTCCATTGTATGTGCTTTGGCGGAAACTTCTTTCGTGAAACTGAACCGAATTCGTGCAATGGCGTTAGAAGATGAAGGACATCGTGGCGCAATGAAATTGCGTATTATGCACGAGCATCCCGAAACGACATTGAACATATTGTTGCTGATCGTGTTGGTGACACAACTAGGCACGGCATCGATCATCTCAATTGTTGTCGAAAATGAGTATGGAACTCTGGGCGTCGCCATTTCTATTTTTGCTCAGATCACAGTGTTCTTTGTTCTCGGAGAAGTCGCACCAAAGACATATGCAGTTCAACATCCCGACAAAGTCGCTCTCCTTTTGACTCCATTTTTGTGGATCATTACAAAGTTTGCTCCTTTACGATGGCTCGCACGAGGACTCATTGGTCTGTCCAATATTCTTATGCCAGGTAAGGGAATAAAGGAAGGTCCGTTCGTGACCGAAGATGATGTCAAAACCATGGCAAATGTTGCTGCACAAGAATTAGGTATTGAGCATGAAGAACGTGAGTTAATTCACTCTATCTTCGATTTTACCGATACAGTTGTGCGCGAAGTCATGACGCCTCGTACGGACATGATTGCGGTATCAGAATCGACGACGATAACAACAGCACTCAACCTTTCGATCGAACAAGGCTTCTCGCGCTTGCCTATATACTCAGAAAGTCACGACACAATTGTTGGCCTCATTTATATGAAAGATCTTGTAGAACAGGAACGAGACGGTAAAGGTGATGCGAGGGTTTCGACTGTGAAACGAACAGCGGTTTTCATACCTGAGCAAAAGCGTACGGCGGAACTTCTTCGTGATATGCAACAAGGTCAATTTCATATGGCAATTGTGGTAGATGAATATGGGGGTACAGCAGGCCTTGTTACTCTCGAGGATCTCATCGAAGAAATTGTGGGCGACATCTCTGATGAATACGATGCAGTAGAACCCACTATTGAAGAGTTGGGTGATAATCAATGGAGAGTCCCTGGTCGTACGTCTGTTGATGACCTGAGTGATCTGGTCGGTGCTGAAGTCCCTGACACAGAATGGGATACCGTCTCGGGCCTTGTTTTCAATGTGTGTCAACATGTTCCCTATGAAGGCGAAGTTGTGAATTACAACAACCTGACATTTATGATCGAGCGTGTGCAAGGACAAAGAATCGTGTCTGTCCGTGTAACTAAAAATATTGTGGATGAAGACGGTTCAGATAACCCTTCGCAGTCGCCGGATGCTTCCATGGACTACACCAGCACTCCCGATCAATCGTGATAGACGAAAACACCCAAGACGGCATAACTGATTTTCGTTGTGGAATCGTCTCGGTTGTGGGTCGACCCAATGTAGGTAAATCAACGTTGGTGAATGCTCTCGTTGAAAAAGATCTCTCGATCACATCCGGACATGCGGGGACAACACGTCGACAAATCCGAGCCATCGACAACGGTGAAAATTATCAGATTATCTATGTGGATACTCCCGGCATTCACAAGCCTCGTGGTGGACTCTCAGAGCGCATGAATGAATCTGCATATGATGCCTTGAGCGGTGTCGATATTGTCATTGGCGTTTTTGATGCCTCTGCCGATATTGGTAAGGGTGATACCTTCATCGCAGAAAAAATAAAAGCACACAGAAATGTTTTTTTGGTCCTCAATAAATGCGACGTGGAAAAATCTTTTGAACGAGTCGCAATGCGAGCCCAGCAGATTTCAGAACTTGTTCCTGATGCTCGTCACGTTTTCATTACGTCGGCATTTACCCATAAAAATGTTCACCTCATTCGACGAGCCATTATCGAGCAGCTCGAGGTCGGGCCTGCCCTCTTTGATCGTGACGCTGAGCACGATATGTCGGATGATTTTCTTGTTGCAGAGCTTTATCGAGAAGCATTGTTGCGCCTTGTCCGTGACGAACTTCCCCAAGGGATCGCTGTCATCGCTCGCGAAGATAGAGATTCGACAAAAGACGATAAGCGATTCTTTGACCTTAAAGTGATCGTGATTACGAAGTCTCATAAACCCATTGTGATCGGAAAGGGCGGATCGATGCTTGAAACCGCCGGTTCAGTCGCACGAAGTAGGGCTGAAGCACTTTTGGGCTACCATATAGTGATGCGTACTCGTGTAGAAGTTGACGAAAAATGGCAATCTCGAACCGAAAATCTCGATACTTACCTGCTTTAGGGTCCGACCTCTCTACTCAGTCATCCTTGTAGATGTCACGTTATTCGGTGTCGGTTTTCATAGTGTTGGAGTGCCAAACGCTCACTATGTGAGTCTCAATCGACAAGACACTCGATCATTGCATAACCACCACCACCGTTTAGTCAATTAAGACTCACCACATAAGTCTTTGACGCTCCAACACTATCAACGCGATAAAGTGATCCTTGGGCATATTCCGCCACAAAACCCGAATTCTGTCACCGAAAAACGTGACATCTACAATCCTGAGCCCAGCGAAGGATCTCCGCGCAGCGGTTTTACGAGATGCCGCTTCCAAAAGCTGAATCTCGGCTGTAAACCCTGGTAAAACTGAACGGACTGCTGCTGATCCGTTGCTCTAGGGGAAGGTCCGACCTTGCAAATCGTAGGTGAAGTCGCATGTGCGACTCTCTGCTTTTTCGTATTTGCAAGATCAGACCCTAACTGTGGAGCAGCATTTCAATTTTGCACTGTTCTTTTCGCTAGAGTAGTCCCGGTATTTGTAACAAATTTCAAGGAGAAATGTCACGTGAGTAAAACACGACGAATGTGGATGACGGCATTTTCCCTTGTCCCTCTCCTGCTCGTAACTTCATGTGCAGTTGGCCCCGACAATCAACAAAATTCACTACGCCCTAAAGGCGAGTCTGCAGAAAAGATTATGGAGCTTTTCTCTCCTATATTTTGGATTGCTGTAACCATTGGAACTGGTGTATTAATCGCGACGGTCTACATCTCTTTCCGATTTAAGGCAACGGATAAAAACTCATCACCAAAACAGATTCACGGAAATTCGATTCTTGAAATTGGATGGACAATTCTTCCTCTCGTCATTTTGATTGGTGTTGCTATTCCAACAGTAAAAACTGTTTTTGAACTTGACAAAAAAGCGGGGCCTGGCGCAATCCGCGTAGAGGTCACTGGTAAGCAGTGGTGGTGGCAGTTTGCCGTTGAAACGGATGATTATTCTTTATACAATGCTGACGGTACAGCAAAACTAGATGCTGACGGTAACACACTCAAAGCAAACAAAGTTGTTGTTGCTAATGAGCTTGTTGTCCCTGCTAATCGCCAAATTGAATTTGATATCAAAGCATGCGACGGTGAAACACCTGTGCTCGGTAAGACAACAGATGAACTCAAGGCAGCTAACCCATGCAATGTCATTCACTCTTTCTGGATTCCGTCATTGGGAGGAAAAGTCGATGCCGTGCCTGGCAGAAATAACCGCCTTGTCTTAAAAGCCGACGAAGAAGGTGTATTCACCGGACAGTGTGCCGAATACTGCGGTTTGAGTCACGGTGTGATGCGTATGCAAATTCGTGCAGTAAGTGAAGCTGAATATGCAAAGTGGATCAAAAACTTGCAACAACCACCTGTCGCGTATTCAACTGCACGTGAAGGAGAAACCCCAACCAATGCACAGGCAGCAATTGAAAAATTCAGTTGTGCAAACTGTCATGCGTTCGACGATTCAAGCCAAGTAAGTTACGGCCCTAATCTCACGCACTTTGGTCCTGACTATTCCACCGAAGTCATGGGCGGAGGTTCAATTGAAAAAACGCAAGAACGTGTATGGAAGTGGATCCACAATTCCACTGACTGGCGCAATGGAAATGGTATTCCTATGCAAAGCGATGATTGTCGACTCGGTATATCTCCCGGTAAGGGTAAGCGGTGTAATGGTATGCCCAATTTTTCGGTGCCCTATAAATATGTAGACGACAAAGGGAAGAGTGTCACATTGCCCGGCATGAGTGAAACTGAAGCAAAGGCAATTGCCACATACCTTTATAAGAATAAGTAGGTAAGAAATGACTACCACGACACCCGATACACAAGGCACCACGGCAGTTTCTCCGCGCCTGGGAACAGAGGCGCCTTCGTCGAAACTTGCGTTGCTCTTGAAGCGACCCACTAAGTCAACGGGTGTGTGGAGCTGGTTTACATCGGTAGATCATAAAAAAATTGGGATTTTATACGTAGCTCTTTCTCTCGTATTTTTCGTCCTTGGGGGAGTAGAAGCACTGCTCATTCGTCTTCAATTGTTTTCTCCCGACGGCTCAGTTTTGACAGCGGTTCAGTACAACCAAATGTTTACAATGCACGGGACAACCATGGTGTTTCTTGTTGGAATGCCTATCATTGCTGGCTTTGGTAATTACCTGTTGCCTTTGATGATTGGTGCTCGTGACGTTGCTTTTCCTCGTCTTAATATGTTCGGCTTCTGGGTTTTCCTTTTCGGAGGAGTATTCATGTACTCGAGTTTTTTCCTCGGAGGAGCCCCTGACGGCGGGTGGTTCGGGTACACGCCATTGACCTCTTCGCCCTATTCAAGCGGAATTCTTCCCGGTAATGGTACAAACTTTTGGGCAATCGGTCTGCTCATGTTGGCGGTGGGATCCACAACTTCGGCGCTGAACTTTATTGTTACCGTTGTTAACATGCGCGCACCCGGAATGAAATTAATGCGCATGCCTGTTTTCGTGTGGATGATGACCATCGTTTCTTTCCTCACCGTTTTTGCTCTTCCTGTTTTTTCTGCAGCATTGATCATGGTCTTTTTCGACCGTAACTTTGGTACGACATTCTTCTTCTCTGCAACTGGTGGAGATCCGCTTCTATACCAACATATGTTTTGGATTTTTGGTCACCCTGAGGTATACATTTTGATTTTGCCTGGAATGGGAATCGTGTCTGAGATTCTTCCCACTTTTTCACGTAAACCGCTTTTTGGCTACAGTGTTATTGTCTTTTCGGGAATTGCGATCGGTTTTGTTGGTTGGGGAGTATGGGCTCACCACATGTTCGCCACAGGCCTCGGGCCGGTAGCAATCTCAGCTTTCGGAGTTTCAACGATGTTGGTGGGTGTACCTACAGGTGTGAAAATATTTAACTGGTTGGGTACCCTCTGGGGGGGGTCTCTCAAATTCACAACTCCCATGCTTTATGCCACAGGATTTATCGCGATGTTCACCGTGGGAGGACTCTCAGGTGTTACTCATGCAGTTGTGCCCGCTGATACTCAGCAAACAGACACCTATTACATCATTGCTCACTTCCATTACGTTCTTTTTGGTGGCTTAGTGTTCGCTCTCATTGGGGGAACGTACTATTGGTTTCCAAAAGTCTTTGGGCGGATGATGAACGAACGTTGGGGTAAAATTGGTTTCTGGCTCACACTTATAGGATTTAATTTGACTTTTGCTCCCATGCACCTTGCTGGGTTGGCAGGACAAGCTCGACGTACATGGCAGTACCAAGAAGAGCTGGGGGTTACCTTCCTTAATCAATTATCTACTGTCGGGTCTTTCCTTATTGCCTTTGCTGTCTTGTTGTTTGTGATCAATATTGTTGTTTCAAAGTACAAGGGCGAAATTGCGGGCGCTGATCCATGGGACGGTCGAACCCTTGAGTGGTCGATTCCTTCACCAACTCCTGAATATAACTTTCTCGAAACGCCGAACGTTCATGGTGTAGATGATTTTTGGCATACGAAATATCAGGAAGACGCAGATGGTCGGCCAATTTTGCGTGAGGGAGTCGATCTGAAGAAAGAACCTCAGCGCGTAACAACACAAGAAGCAATCGAGAAGCACGGCGTACATCTTCCTTCACCCTCCTTTTGGCCCTTTGTTGTTCCCTTTGGAATGTTTGTTGGTGCGTATGGTCTTATATTCGAGAACTGGTATACATGTGCGATCGGTGTTGTCATAACTGCGTCAGGTCTTATCGGGTGGGCTATAGAACCAGATACGGAACCTGGTGCGCATGGTGACGACCATCAGTTGGAGGTACACGCATGACAACGATCAAGGATGTGAAAGAGGAAAGTTCGGTCACAGAAGTCCACGGCTCGAGCATTGATAAAGAAGTCGAATTACTCACTGACGATGTCTCTTCTCTATCGAGTAGTACACGCCCTCGACCCACTAATGGCAAGCTCGCAATGTGGTTGTTCTTGTCATCAGATTTTTTGTTTTTCGGTGGATTTATTTCAGCGTACTTACTCTACAGAGGACGTTCCCTTGAAGTAGCTGATGCCACAACGGCAGCAGGAGGGCAAGCCAGCAAAGTCTTATCTGACGTGCTCGACATTCCCTTCACTTCGGCTACGTCATTCATTTTGCTCATGAGTTCATTGACAATGGTGCTCTCTCTTGCCGCAATCAAGCGCAACGATATCCGTCGTACGCGTTTGTGGCTGCTCGCTACCGTTCTGTTTGGTACGATTTTCTTAGGCGGACAAATATTTGAATTCACTGCATTTGTGCGTGAAGGGTTCACGCTCACAACAAACCAGTCGGGCTCAACTTTTTTTGTTCTCACCGGACTCCACGGTGCGCACGTCACTCTGGGTATCGTTTGGCTAGCTTCGTTACTAGCCTTGAGTTTGAGTGGAAAACTGACAACAAAAGATGCTGAGAAAGTTGAGCTTGCAGGACTCTACTGGCACTTTGTCGACGTGATCTGGATTGTTATTTTCACATTGATCTACTTAATCCCAGTAAATTAGGCGCTAAACGAAAAAGACGAAAGGACAGTCCTTTTTATAAAAGGACTGTCCTTATACACTAAGGAAAGAACATGACTACTGCACCGGCAACCTCTCCTTCCGAAGAAATCCATGAGGCAGGACACGCTCACACATCTCCTGCGCAATACGTGATGATTGCAGTCATTCTCTGTGTGCTCACAACGATGGAAATCGCGCTGTACTATATGGAAAATTCGCTTTCCCATGGAATTCTTGTGACCGCACTGCTTGTTCTTGCGGGAATAAAATTTTTTCTCGTCGCTGCATACTTTATGCATCTCAAGGATGATCCTCTTATGTTTCGTCGCTGGTTCATCATCGGAGGCATTGCTGCGCTAATTGTGTTTACGATCGCTCTTACTTCTTTGAGCTTTCAAGATCACCGATTCTTCTGAGTTTTTTGTCGCAATGCTGGCAGAGCCAGACATTGCTCGCGGTCGCTCCTCCGATCGCTC
>CALMUU010000169.1 GCA_937872965.1 uncultured Actinomycetes bacterium | reverse complement strand
GTCAGGAGAACGCTGACGAGTTCATCTCTCAAGTAAAAGATAAGATTTGGCTTTATACTCGACCTGAACCATTTCTTATGTACATGCGTGTGCTTAAAGAGTTTTTCGGGTTTGAAGAACCAGATGATGGTTTTGTCACTCCGCATCAAATTACCAATAAACAATATTCTGACCTGAAATATCAGATAGATGCCATAAAGATGGGCTTAGAGCGCATCAAAGAATATGGTGGTGTGATCGTGGCCGATGTTGTTGGACTAGGCAAATCTATTATTGCTTCTGCGATTGCAAAGAACTTAGATTTGCGAACTGTGATTATTGCTCCACCGCACCTTCGGGAACAGTGGGAAGATTACAGGCTCGAATTTAATATCAATGCAGAGGTGTTTTCATCGGGAAGCGTTGATAAAGCGGCTAAAAGATATATGGATAGCAACGAAGAGCTACTCATAATTCTCGATGAAGCGCATAAGTATAGAAATGAAGAAAACAAGCAATACAGTTTTCTTCACCGTCTGTGTCAAGGAAATCGCGTTATGGCGCTTTCGGCGACTCCTTTCAATAATGACCCCAAAGATATTTATGCCCTTATAAAACTTTTCGATACACCAGGCCAATCTGCAATTCAGACTGTCGATAACTTGTCGCAAGAGTTCAGAGAACTTATTCGCGAATATAAGAAAATAAGTTCTAAATCCAAACGCGAAAAGCAAAGTTCGAAAGACAGAGCTGTCGAAATAGCAAACGAACTGCGCCGAATGATAGAACCAATCGTTATTCGCCGTTCGCGATTGGATCTGAAAGAAATCAAAGCATATGCAGAAGATCTGAAGCGTCAAAAGATTGAGTTTGCTGAGGTTCAAGATCCCGTGTTGCTGGATTATGAACTTGGTGAGCTTTCGGGCTTGTATGCAAATACGCTTTCGAAAATATGGCCTAAAGAGCTTGAAAATGCTGATATGGATCTTGTGGCAGGTACAAATTTCTTGTCATGTCGATATCGCCCACTTGAATATTTGAAACCAGATTCTGGCTTTTTTGAACGTATAGCTAAAGAAGCAGAGGAAGATATAAGCGCTAAAGAAGTCGCACAAGAATTGAGACGTGCTCAAAGCAACATTTCTAAATTTATGCGTACGCTTTTAGTTCGAAGATTCGAAAGTTCTGTGGCTGCTTTTCATTCAACTCTCGACAAAATGATCCATAACTATGAAGAGATTATCGGATATGCAACAGAACAAGGTTTTGTGCCTATATATAAGAAAAGCGATTTACCTAGCTACCGGGAACTCGCTGGATTGGATGAAGACGAAGTTAACGATTTTTTCGATGAATTCACCAAGAATAAGAGCAACGATGTCCGCAGGATAAATGCAGATGAACTTGACCTGGAACGTTTCTTGAAAGATCTAAACGGAGATATTGCCCTTCTCAAAGGGATCAAAGATGAGTGGGAGCAAATAGCAGGAGATAAGGACCCCAAGTTTGATCAGTTCGTGGAGTCTATTCAGCAAGCGTTGAAAGAAAACCCAAATCGTAAAATTGTTGTATTCAGTGAATTTGCAGACACTACTAATTACCTTTATCAGCGTTGCAAATCTCAAGGGCTCAATCGTGTTTTCAAATACACAGGTGGAGACGGCAGTTCATCGAATAAAGAGGAAGTACGTGCAAACTTTGATGCCGGTATTCCTGAAAAAGAACAGAGAAATGACTTTGATGTACTTATTGCAACAGATGCAATCTCTGAAGGCTTTAACTTGCATCGCGCGGGCATCATCGTTAATTACGACATTCCTTATAACCCAACACGAGTTATCCAACGTGTCGGTCGTATCAACCGTATCAACCGGAAAATGTTCGACAAGTTGTTCATATACAACTTCTTTCCGTCAGCCACGGGTGAAGAAGAAATTCATTCAAAATCTATTTCTACTTTGAAGATGTCAGTAATCCATGTTCTCATGGGTGAAGACACGAAAACTTTGACTAGCGACGAAGAGCTGCATAATTACTTTGCTAAGCAGTATCGGGATACGGATTCCCAATTTGAACAGCTTTCGTGGGACGCAAAACATCGCGATATCTGGGAATCATATAAGAACTCAGATGAAGTAATGGATGAAGTGAATAAGATTCCAACGAGAACACGAATTGGACGAATTAATAAAGAGCATACCGGCAGTGTTCTCACTTTCGGTCGGCGCGGCAAGAACGCAGTATTTTCCTATGGCCGTAATGGTGAATCTGAACTGGTCTCTCCAGAACTCGCAATGAATTTATTTTATGCCGATGTCAACGAGAAACCAGACGATGTGTCACCTGATTTCTACGACCAGTACGAGGTAGTTAAAGAGGCCTTATTTAAGAAGAAAATCGCTTCAAGTACAGAGGGTGCCAGGAGCAAGAGACAAAAAGCTATCGCTAAACTTCGTGCTTTGGAAAGCGTTGTGTCGGCAACAGATAAGGATTTCATAAAAGAAATTCGTGAGCTCATTAAAGATCTCGATGCCATACCCGATGGTGTCTTGAAAGAAATAGCAGCGCTGAATTCAAACCCTGATAAGGCAATGGAACAGCTAGAAGCGTTGGTTCCGGAACAATATATCGATGACATCCGCAAAACCGCTGAGCGAGCATATGGGCAGGAAGAAATGCTTGTTTTAACAGAGGAGTTTATCGATGGATAATGGGCTGCTACAAAAACCGTTTTCGAGAGATTCTTATTTAGAAATAATTGGCAATCTTTAAAGAGGATGTTAATAGTGTCGTTTTACCTTCGGCAGTGAAGGTTGTTGAATCTGCAAAACTTTTAGGTAAATGCGTGTTAGAAGATGAGCCTGTTACCGTTTTTGAAGTTGAACACAGTACTAGCGAGTCTGCGCGGGTCAATATTTCTAATGATGTTTTTAAAATGATGCGTGAACATGACTCCATCCGGGCTCTCGTTGCATTTAAGTCAACAAAATCAGAACAATGGCGTTTGTCTTTGATGACTATTGACTACATGTTTGATGAAAAAGGAAATGTAAAAGAAGGCTTGTCAAACCCTAGACGTTATTCTTTTCTTTTGGGGCCTGGCGCAAAGGTTCACACGCCAGCTAAACAATTATCCAAATCGGTTACAGGGTTCGTGGATCTTTTGGCTCGTTTTTCACTCGAAGTCGTAAATAAAGATTTCTATAGTGACGTTGCAATTAAGTTCACTGAGCTTATTGGTGGAACTAGAGTTATCAAAAACAAAACTAGAGAATTTCCTGGTTTGTTGGTAACCCCATCGGGTACAACAAAAGAGATTCAGCAGGAATTCGCAGTTCGACTAATTGGTCGACTGGTCTTTTGTTGGTTTCTTAAGCAATCCAAATCAAAAGCGGGAATCCCTTTGATGCCCGAAGAGCTTCTTTCGCTGAATTCTTCTAAGAGTTGTGAGAATTATTATGAAAATATTATCGAGCCGGTATTTTTTGAGACGTTAAATAAAGATAAAAAGGACCGAGATAATAAATATAAAAGTGGCGCATATGAAATGGTGCCTTATTTGAATGGTGGGTTATTTGATGCCCATGATCGCGATTTTTATAAGCAAGATAAGGTAGTTCCAGACGAGTGGCTTTCAGGACTATTTGAAATTTTTGAAACATACAATTTCACTATAGATGAAAATACCATCTCAGATATTGAGTTGTCTGTTGACCCAGAAATGCTAGGAAGAATTTTCGAAAACCTTTTAGCGGAAATAAACCCAGAGACAGGAAAGTCAGCTCGTAAGAGTACAGGAAGTTTCTATACCCCTCGTGAAATAGTTAACTACATGGTCGATGAATCCATTACCGAGTCTTTGGCCAATACAACCGGAATTGAAAGGTCTAAGATTGCAGCCCTTGTCTCATACGATCTAAGCGATGATCGAGATCACCCTTTGTCTTCACAAGATCGTCGAAAGATAGTCGAACATGTAGGCAAGCTGAGGATATTAGACCCAGCTTGTGGTTCAGCGGCTTTTCCGATCGGAATATTACAAAAGCTGACGATGATTCTGCAACGAGTTGATCCCGATGCAAAAATATGGGAAGAACTTCAACTTAAATCCATTCCTGATGCGTCCTTAAGAAAAGCAATTTCCTCAAGAATGAAACGCGAGGATTACGACTGGGTTAGAAAATTAGGTTTGATCCGTGACGTCATTTACGGTGTCGATATCCAGCCAATAGCAACAGAAGTCGCAAAACTGCGATGTTATTTAACACTGATAGTCGAAGAAAGAATTGACGATTCAGCTCCAAACCGTGGTGTTGAGCCGTTACCTAACCTAGATTTCAAATTTGTAAGCGCTAACAGTCTGATTCAGCTTGAAGAAGTTGCTCAGCTAGGTGTTTTTCAAGATAACGGTACCTCGGAACGTTTACGAGAGTTGCGAATTGCATATTTTAATGCGACTAACAAGAAAGAGAAAAAGGCTTGTAGGAAGGATTATCAGGATTTGGTTGAGGATGGGGAGCTATATGTAGACGAGAGAATTGGTCAATTGAAATCATTTCACCCATTCGAAACTAATCGTGTAGCACAATTCTTTGATCCAGAATACATGTTTGGTGAGTCACAAGGGTTCGATATAGTTATAGGCAATCCGCCCTACATCGGGGAAAAAGGAAATAAGGTTCTCTTTGATTCCATCAAAAAAACGCCTTTGGGTAGACAATTTTATCTCGGAAAGATGGACTTGTTCTATTTTTTCTTTCATTTAGGGATCGATATGCTGAAAGAGGGTGGAGTCCTATCATATATTTCAACAAATTACTTTGTGACAGCCACAGGCGCAAAAAAATTAATTGATGATTTCCAAGAGCGCACGACAATTCTGAAATTCATCAACTTCAATGAGCTTAAAGTTTTTGAGAGTGCCCTTGGGCAGCACAATATGATTACCTTACTTCAAAAAGGAAAATTCGAGAAAAGTGCATCAACTGTTATGACTAAGCGATCGGGCTTTCCGAAAAATAGTGCAGATGTGCTCCGTTCAATTCTTGGCGGTGAAGATTCTGAAACGGCCTATTATGCGCTTGCTCAAGACGATCTGTATGATAAAGGGTATATTCGTTTGTCAAACAGCGATGGCAGCCCTATTGACTCGATACTAGACAAGATGCGTGTTGATTCTGTCAGCCTCGGAAGTATTTGCAATATAAATCAAGGTATTGTGACCGGTGCAGATAAGGTTTCCCAGCGCCATATCGATAAGTATGGAGTCTCCGCACAAAAAGGAGATGGGATCTTTGTCTTCGATCGAGGGGGATTGGAAGAACTCGGTCTTTCTGAAGGTTTTATTAAACCTTGGTTCAAAAATAGCGATGTACAAAAATACTCGACGTCCTTAGATCATAAGTACGAGCTGGCTTTGACCAATTTCATGAAAGATGAAACACAATTTCCTGCTTTCTTTACTTACTTGAACAAGTTCAAAATGGTTTTACAAAGTAGAAGTCAGATGGAACATTGTTTAGATTGGTTTGATCTTCATCAAATTCGAATGAAAGATAAGAATAAAACTGGTGAAATCAAGAAAATGGTATTTGATAAAGAAAAGATTGTTGCCCCCCAAAGAAGCAGTACTAATACTTTTGGCTACAACGACAGGCCATGGTATGCAGCATCTGATGTTTTTTTCATCACGTCAAAAACGAATGAAATAAGTCTTAAAGTTATTCTTGGGTTACTAAACTCAAAGTTGTATTTCGCGTGGCTCTACAATCGAGGAAAAAGAAAAGGCGAGAGCCTTGAGTTGATTAGTGAACCTCTTGCAAAAATCCCCATCCCAAACCGAAATCCGAAAAACAAAACAATCTTCGATGAAATCGAATCAAACGTTCAGATTGTCCTTGAAATGCTAGATGATGACCCAGATGCAGACATTTCAACTAAGCAAGCAGAAATAGATTCGCTTGTTTACGAGCTGTTTGAGCTCAGTGCAGACGATATCGAATTAATTGAGACAGTAGGTTGACGAGATAGGTCCGGGTGCCTTCAGTGTTTAGATATCATTATTGATGATCGTGTATCAAACATATGTCAAACGAACCATCTAAAAATAAGCGGATTGGGGCGGATTTAATGACACGTAATCGTTTAAAACCCCAAGTAGATCTACTTTTATCGGACTAGAAATTACGGTATGTTACGGTCTCGTCGGGCTCATAACCCGAAGGTCGTTGGTTCAAATCCAACCCCCGCCACCAAGTAAGCCGTGCCTTTTAGGCGCGGCTTTTTATTTAGGGTCAGGTTCAAAGGTTATGACTTTTTCATGAATCGTTGTTCCTAGATGAGTGGAGGGTTCTGTGTTGTAAACGAATTATAGGTAACCAGGCTATTTATAATTCAAGCAGCATAATTAGGCACAAATGTAAGAGTACGAAAAATAAGGTTTTCGAAGCGATGGCGGGCTAAGGGACCTTCGAATGGAGGTCTATTGATCTATTGCGTGCTGTACCTTAGTTGTTCGAAGCATAAAAGCAAATCTAGTTAAAACATCAATCGCAGTAATAACACCAGCAGTCCATAGGATAAAATTCGGCAGCTTTAAAACAACGCACAACGCAATTGTGTTCCACGCAAAATACGTTGGCCATGCTCGCGTAATGTGAAGGTTGGTTGTTCTCATTTCGTGATTGCGAGCCGTCATGATTGGTCCAAAGTATGCAATAGAACCTAAGAAAATCTGTGCGTATCCTCCAACGACAAGCATAGGTACAATATAGCTTCCCGCGATGATGTTGTTACTCGCACTTTCAACGATAAAGCTCACACATGCTGCCAACCACCAAAATACACCTGTCAAAATCATGAATAATCGAGGGCCAGCCCATTTAATTTGTTTGATCGAAATTTTGGGTAACATGAATATATAGGCGATTATTCCTCCTATGTATATCGCCATTCCAGCAATCGAAATATTTCTTCTCGTTAAACCTGTGCCAATTACACACGTAAGTAAACCCAACATCATCGCGCTTGTTATAGTGAGATGCATTTTAGGAGTTGCCAGCCTAGACATTTTCATGCGGACTTGAGTCGCTATAAAAGATGGGAGTGTTGCACTAATTACTAATCCAACAAGCCCAAATAAATTGACAATTAAATGTGCATCGCGAAGGCCTACATATTCAGAAGTTACTTGTCCCGTGACTAGTGCAGATCCGAATACTGTCCCTAAAAGACCGCACGAGAGTGCGATGAGATAAGAGAAATAGACGCCACGGAAACGCCTTTGTATTGCTCTTTTGTGGATTCGATGTAGCAAATACATGAGTACCACAATGCTCAATGTCAATATAGTTCCGAAAGATGCGACGAAGGCTGAAGGCCAATTTAGACTTCTCGATGCCCCAAGACCAAGCGCACCGACAATCACGAATGTTCGTTGGGTATTGACAAGGATTTGCGAAGGTGGTTGGGCTGCTGACCATGCTACCGAAAATAATTGCGTAGCTCCAGATATTGCCAACAAAAGAGTACCTGTAAAAAATAGATGCAACGGAAGCCATCGACCTGTATCGTTATTTATGAAGGTGGTAATCACTGCAAGAATGCCAAAGATAAAAGCAATCAAAAGCGTGACTTTAACTTGTTGATGAGCATCGCGGATCCGTCCTTTTGGATTTTTATGCGAACTTTTACCTAAAGATACCTGTGTTGGAACCATACATGTCATATTAGACGCATCATGGTTTGCAAGGATAAAGCATGACTGTTTTTGTGTTGCCCGATATTGATCTAGCTGACGGTGTCGCGCAATATGATGAATCTTATTTCAGAAAACAGCCAGATTGGACATGTGCCAACAGTAAGAATCGTTAGATTTTAGAGCTTCAGAGAGTGGTGCAATAGACTACAAATAGAAGTTTTATAGTCTAATACTATAAGAATGCGCGTTTTTATCTCGGCTTTGAGCTAGGGTGAAGATTACGTCAAAAACTTCCAGAATCGGGAAAATTGCATGTAAGAAAAGAGGTAAGGATGAACGTGAAGGTGATTAAGCGCAGCGGTGAACTCGTAGATTTTGATGGAAGCAAAATTACAGCAGCAATAGCAAAGGCAGGGAAGGCAGCAGGCGAGTTTGACCATAAGGTTGCTTCAGTATTGACTACGAAAGTTGTTGAGAAACTTGAATCAGATTCTGATGAAGCAGTTACTGTTGAAACAATCCAAGACATTGTCGAAGACACTTTGTTAGAAACGCAATATAAAAGAACGACAAAAGCTTACGTGCTCTATCGTGCCCAACATGCACAGATGCGAAATATCGCAGAAGCCGCACACATCGATTTGATGGACAAGTATTTAGACAAACTTGACTGGCAAGTTAAAGAAAACTCCAACATGTCATATTCGCTTCAAGGACTCAACAGCTATGTAGCAAGCGAAATTACTAAAACATACTGGCTAGAAAAGATTTACCCGCGAGAGGTCCGAGCTGCGCACATAGATGGAGAGATACACATACATGATCTCAACCTTCTAAGTGTATATTGCGTCGGCTGGGATCTTATGGATCTATTGGTCGAAGGTTTCAAAGGTGTTCCAGGAAAAACAGCTAGTGCGCCTGCTAAACATTTTCGATCTGCGCTCGGTCAGATAGTGAATTTCTTTTATACGCTTCAAGGTGAAGCAGCTGGAGCTCAAGCATTCAGTAGCTTCGATACTTTACTCGCGCCGTTTATTGGAATCGACAACTTGTCCTATAAAGAAGTAAAGCAAGCATTGCAAGAGTTCGTATTCAATATAAATGTACCGACGCGTGTTGGATTTCAAACCCCTTTTACGAACATCACAATGGATCTCAATCCGCCAGCACACTTTTCTGACATGCCAGTAGTTATTGGAGGAGTTCCTCACGAGACTCTTACTTATAAAGACTTTCAAAAAGAGATGGATATTTTGAATAAGGCATTTTTAGAAGTAATGGTTGAAGGTGATGCTCAAGGCCGAGTATTCACTTTCCCTATACCAACATATAACATTACAGAAGATTTTGACTGGGATAATCCTGTAGTTGAAACCCTTTGGGAAGCGACAGCAAAATATGGAATACCATATTTCTCGAACTTCATTAACTCAGATATGAATCCGGAAGATTCTCGATCTATGTGCTGCCGATTAAGGATCGACAATCGCCAGCTTGAATATCGTGGTGGTGGACTATTCGGAGCTAACCCATTAACAGGTTCTATTGGTGTAACAACCTTGAATATGCCAAGGGTTGGTTTGCAAGCAAAAACCGAGAATGAATACTTCGTCAAGGTTAAAGAACTAATGGATATCTGTAAAGAAAGTCTCGAGATTAAAAGGAAGTATCTCGAAAAACTGACAGATAATAACCTTTATCCTTACACTAAATTCTATCTTCGTGATGTGAAGAAATCTCAAGGAACTTATTGGTGTAACCATTTTTCAACAATAGGTTTGTTGGGAATGAACGAATCTGTAGAAAACTTCCTAGGAGAAAATATTGCATCCGACAACGGCAAAGAATTCTCAGAGAAAGTGCTGGAGTTCATGCGCGATACTCTTGTCGAGTATCAACAAGAAACTGGCCAGAACTATAACTTAGAAGCAACTCCCGCAGAAGGAACTTGTTATCGCTTAGCTCTGTTGGATCAAAAACGTTTCGACAATGCAATATTTGCTAATGGCAAAGGCAAGGACGTCAAAACGCCTTTCTATACGAATTCAAGTCACCTTCCTGTTAATTACACAGACGATTTGTTTGAACTCTTAGAACTTCAAGATGAATTACAGACTAAATATACAGGCGGAACTGTAATTCACTTTTTTTTAGGTGAACGTGCTTCGAATTCCCAGGCTCTGAAATCAATGGTAAGAACGATATGTGAAAACTACCGACTTCCATACTTTACCTTTACGCCAAGTTTTAGTGTGTGTGCAAACCATGGATACCTAAACGGAGAACAGCATACCTGTCCTACGTGCCACGAGCCCGCAGAAGTATATTCTCGAGTTGTGGGATATTTGCGTTCTGTGAGCCAATGGAATGAAGGTAAACGTGCAGAGTTCGATATGCGCGAACACTATGACGTTGAAACTTCTAAGGATTTATTGCGCTTGTAGATATAGAAAGCAAAGGATTGACAAATGATTATCGGTGGTATCCAGAAGTTCTCTCTGGTTGACTATCCAGGAATGACAAGCGCTGTATTGTTTGTTACTGGATGCAACATGCGATGCGGATATTGCCATAATCCTGAATTAGTAGTCCCTGAATTATTTATGGATTCTCTAGACCTTGAAGAAGTTTATGCCTTTTTAGAAAGCAGGACTGGCAAGTTGCAAGGCGTGGTTATTACCGGCGGTGAACCGACGCTTCGCAAAGACCTGCCTGAAATGGCCGAGACGATAAAGTCAATGGGCTTTTGTGTCAAGCTCGACAGTAATGGAACAAACCCGCAAGGGCTAGAAGAACTAATTAGCAAGCACTTAATTGATTATGTTGCTATGGATATTAAAGGGCCGTTGGAGAAATATTCTGAAATTACTCAACGACCAATTGATATAAATGCAATTAAAGGGAGTATTGATACGATTATCGATTCGGAGATAAAACACGAATTTCGTACAACAGCTGTTAAATCACAGCTTGATTTAACAGACTTTAGAAAAATGGGTGAACTAATTAAAGGAGCACAACATTTTTCTATCCAAAAGTTTGTTCCAACAAAGACACTAGATTGCAGTTTTGCCGATGAAAAACCTTTTGACAATAAAGAAATGATTCAAATAAAAGAGATAATGAGCAACTATGTCAAAAAATGCACTATCCGCTAGTACTCAAGAAAATGGAATCGAAGTTGCGCAAGAACTTCCCGCTAAATACAGAGATCCGATCTCAATGTTAAAAGACTGTCATCGAAGAATCGAAAAGTTTCTCCAGTTTTTAATAACACTTGCGCAAAAACAAGATACTACTCTTGATGAAGAGGCACGTGATAATCTCGAAAAAGCCCTTAACTATTTCATTGGTGTAGGGGAACTTCACAACGCAGATGAAGAAATCTCATTATTTCCGAGGCTGCAATCACGTCAAAATGTAGGTAATACAAAGCACGTTATTGAACTTATTAAACATCTCGAAGATGAACATAAATACGTGGAAACTATCCATTGTCAACAGGACAATATAGGTCGAAAATGGCTCACCAAAAACAAGTTAGTTGACCAAGATCGGAAAAGTTTTCAAGAATTAACATGCAGTCTTATTGGTATATATGAGCAACATATTGCACATGAAGACAATGACCTTTTTGTATATGCAACATCAGTTTTATCGCCAAGTGAATTAGGTGATATAGGAGAAGAAATGTGGGAGCGCCGAGGGCGCAAACACTGTAGAACTCGTACTGATTCAAAAACACAAGGAAGGAAATAATCGTGATTGGTTTAACAAAATTAGTTACCGGGCGAACAAGCCCATCTGATCGCTATAGGTATTCAGAAAAGTCTCAACTTAACAAACGAGATCAAGTACATAGGTTTGTAGACAAGACGGGATTTCATCCAGTTGTCGTTTGGAATATTACCCAATCGTGCAACCTCGAGTGTGCCCACTGCTATTATTCTGCAGTCTTGGGTAAAGATCCAGAAACGCTGAGTATAGAAACTATTTTCAAAATAGTAGATGATTTTGCCAAAGCAAAGGTTCCTGTTGTCTTGCTAAGTGGTGGGGAGCCGCTTTTACGAAAAGATCTTCTCGAAATTGCATTGTATATCTCAAGCAAAGGTATCAACCCTGTTTTATCTACGAATGGAACATTAATAAAATCTGTTGAACAGGCTAGAGAACTAAAAGAGCATGGTATCAATTACGTTGGCATTTCTATCGATGGATTGGAAGAGCGCCATAATCTACAACGAAAAAAGAGGGGTTTTTTTGATAGAACGTTTAATGGAATAAAATCCTCTAGGGGGGGGGTTTTAAGATTTTCAATGCGTTTTACTGTAACCGCCGCGAACATAGATGATCTTCCAGAAGTGCTCGATCTTGCATCTGAACTCAAGGTGCAGAGATTCTGCATGTACCATCTAGTTCCTAGCGGTCGCGGCAAACGTTATGGTGATATTTCTGATACTCAACGTCGTGAATTGATTTGGTCGTTATGTGATCAAGCTAAAAATCGTGATTTTGAAATACTCACCGTGGATTCGCCCGCGGATGGTCCACTCATACATCAATGGGCATTAGAAAATGCTCCCGAATTAGCAGATGGAATCCTTGAAAAGTTACGCTCACAAGGTTCTGATGGAACAGGAAAGAGGATAGTTGAAATTGATCATAATGGTGATGTTCATCCGAATCAGTTCTGGTTGGGGAAGACAATAGGCAATGTCGTTGAAACCCCTTTCAATGAGATATTCAATCCAGCTGATAGCGGAACTTTGGATCCATTGTTGCAAGATCTTCGTCAAGAGCCATGGTCCTTGGAGGGGAATTGCGCAACGTGTACTTATAAATCTCTTTGCGGTGGATTTCGTGCACGTGCATTAAATATGGAAGGTAGTCTTTGGGCTAGCGATCCAACATGTACTCTAAATGAAATAGAGCGTGAAGCGCTGGTGTCGGTATGAAAAGTTCAGGGATAGAACGACCAAGTATCTTTACTCAGAAGTTTGATTTTAGCGTCTCTCCTCTACTTGTCATTTGGGAGATGACTCAAGCGTGTGGCTTGGCCTGTAACCATTGCCGCGCAGATGCAAGTCTTTTACATCATCCGGATGAGCTTACAACTCAAGAAGCAAAAGAGCTTATAAATAGGGTTAAAGAACTTGGGGCTCCTGTATTGGTTCTGAGCGGGGGAGATCCCTTGCAAAGAAGCGACATCGAAGAACTGGTCGGCTATGGCTCTGAGCTTGGATTGCGTATGTGTACAATTCCAGCAGTAACTCCTCGACTGACAAAAGAAAAAATGGTTGCATTAAAAGATGCTGGGATTGCAAAACTCGCTTTTAGTCTTGATGGGTCAACAGCACAGCTCCACGACGGAATGCGAAGGATAGAAGGAACTTTTGGTCGCACCATGCATGCAACGCAAGAAGCAAAAGGTTTGGGAATTAGTATCCAAATTAATTCGCTAGTTCATGCCGATAATGTTGATGACCTCAAAAATATTGCTGACATTGTTGAAGAGATCGGTGCAGACATGTGGGAATTGATGTTTCTAATTCCGGTAGGTCGAGGTGTGACTTTACCTTCTTTAGGGGCACGAGAGTGCGAACGCGCATTTTCAATTATCTATGACCTGGAACAAAATATGAAAGCTAGCATTAAAGTAACAGAAGCTCCGCATTATCGACGTTATAAATTGAATCGCGGGTTTAAGGGTCTTATGCATCGTGTAAACGCCGGAGATGGTTTTGTTTTCGTCTCTCATGTCGGAGAAATATTTCCTAGTGGATTTTTACCTCAGTCAATAGGAAATGTTCGAGAAGTATCGATCGTCGATGCCTATCGGAATTCTCCTCTCATGAAGAAACTCCGTTCACCAGAATACTTTTCAGGGGCATGTGGAACTTGTAAGTTCAATGATATTTGTGGTGGCTCACGCTCGCGTGCATATTGTGTAGAAGGCGACCCATTCGCCTCTGATCCAGGGTGCCTGATGGCCACAGGTTATCGTTCAAATTAATAAGCATTTAGTGCATAAAACCAGCAAACTTTGAGTGCGTAACAGCGCCTTTCTATGTTGTAGCATTTTTAAATGGGAATTCTTCAAGACAAAAAAATCTTAATTACAGGTGTGCTAACCGACACTTCTCTAGCTTTCGGGGTTGCCCGAATCGCTCAGGAACAAGGTGCACAAATAATTCTTACCGGAACAGGCCGAGGCCTTTCCATAACAGAACGTACTGCCCGAAAATTGCCTGAACCGTCAGAAGTTCTTGAACTCGATATTACCAACCAAGAGCACATAGAAAATGTTCGTGGACAATTGAAAGAAAAATGGGGCACTGTTGATGGCGCGCTACACGCAATTGGTTATGCGCCACCTGCCTGCTTAGGTGACGACTTCATGGCTTGTGATTGGGAAGATGTAAGCACAGCAATACATGTTTCTACTTATTCTTTGAAAGCTCTCGCCGATGTCGTCGTTCCCCTTATGAACAACGGCGGCTCTATCGTTGGTCTCGACTTCGACGCAACAAATTCTTGGCCAGCTTATGGCTGGATGGGAGTGGCAAAAGCAGGACTTGAATCCACTTCTCGTTACTTGGCGCGTCAGCTAGGGCCAAAAAATGTCCGAGTAAATTTAATAGCTGCTGGACCAATCAAAACTATTGCTGCCAAATCAATTCCAGAATTTCAACAGTTTGAAGACGGCTGGAATCCGCAATCTCCTTTAGGCTGGGATGTATTCGATACTGAGCCTGTCGCAAAATCTACCGTGGCTCTGCTTTCTGATTGGTTTCCTTCTACTACTGGAGAGATGATTCATGTTGATGGTGGTTTTCACTCCACAGGAGCATAGGCAGAGGACAAATGTCGAGCCCCCTTCCCGCTGCAGACAACCTCGATGTTTTGGATTTTCCAAAAATAATACAAGGCGGCATGGGAATTGCTGTATCAGGATACCGTTTAGCTAATTCTGTAGGTAAAGCCGGACAAATGGGTGTGGTATCTGGAACTGTAATTGACGTAGTACATGCGCGCGAATTGCAAAACGGTGACCCAAGTGGAGATTTACGCCGAGCATACTCTCATTTTCCATACCCTCAAATGGTAGAAAATGTTTTGGATACATATTTTATTAAAGGGGGGAAAGATGCTAAAAAGCCTTTTAAAAATGTGCCAAGCTGGGAAGTAGAACCGCCACAAAATCTAGTAGAACTTTGCCTTGTGGCTAATTTCGCAGAAGTATTTCTTGCTAAAGAAAATCACAGATCGCCAATAGGCATTAATTATTTGGAGAAAATACAGCTCCCAGTTATAGTTTCAACTTTAGGTGCGATGTTAGCTGGAGTCGATGCGATCATAATGGGAGCAGGAATCCCAAAACAGATGCCAAAGTTAATTCGAGACTTGGCTCGTGGTAAGTTTGCCGAATATAAAATTGATGTTCAAGGTGCACAGTCTGGAGAATCATTTTCTATCAGTCTTGACCCTAAAGAAGTACTTGGCGAAGAAATTCAACTGATGAAGCCAAAATTTTTGGCGATAATTTCTTCGAATACCCTAGCCTCTTTTTTACTGAAGGACGAAGAAACAAAACCAGATGGCTTTGTGATAGAACTTCCTACTGCCGGAGGACATAATTCACCTCCTCGAGGGAAACTTCAATTAGATGAGGTTGGCCAACCAATTTACGGTGACCGCGACATGCCTGATCTATCTAAATTTAAAGATTTAGGAATTCCATTTTGGATTGCAGGCGGTTGGGGTAAACCTACAATGTTGAAAGATGCACTCGACCTTGGCGCACAAGGCATCCAAGTGGGAACTGCGTTTGCTTTTTCCAAAGAATCTGGATTTAGTGATGAAGCGAAATCGATGGTCATAAAAAGTGTAAAAGAGAAAACTGCAAAAGTGTTTACTGACCCAGTGGCTTCTCCTAGTGGCTTTCCGTTTAAGGTCGTTGAAATGGACGGCACTGCTTCACAGGATGAAGTATATGAAGACAGAACTCGAGTTTGCGACCTCGGATATTTGCGGTCATGTTACAGAAAAGAAGATGGTACAGTTGGTTATCGTTGCTCTGCTGAACCTATAAACGCATTTGTTCGAAAAGGTGGAAGCCAAGAGGAAACGATCGGGCGAAAGTGTCTGTGTAATGCGCTAATGAGCAACATTGGGCTTGGTCAAATTAGAAAAGGTGAAGCTGAACCTGTTCTCATAACTTCAGGAGACGACCTCTCGGAAATGATATTGACTCTTACAAAAGGCAATGACGCATATAGTGCAACAGATGTGATCCAATATTTAAATAGTTGATAATAAAAGAAAAGGCGACCACAAAAGTAGCCGCCTATCTTGTTAATTTAATTCGATATCAGTGTGAAACCTCTGTATCAGCTGCTTCTCCTGCTTGGAAAATTCCCATCGCACCTTTAGATGCGTTCGAAAACTTGTGAGTCACGAATGGGTATAGACCTTCTTCCTTGAAGGTAAATTCCACGAAACCACCTTGGGCTGGTTGGAGATCTAATGCTTGAGACCCCCCAGCTCCTGGTCTGAGAGTATAGTTACCTTCTTTGTAGACGGTATCAAAGATAGTACCGATCACATGGAAGGAAGAGTTTTCCGAAGGTCCACCATCTAGAACCCAAACACGAATTCTTTCGTTAGCTTCAACTCGAATTGGCCTATGTAGGTATTGGTTAACATAACCGTTAAATACAATTGCATCCCATTCGTCAGCAAGCATTTTGTCTAGGTCGCCTGGTTTGCCTTCTGGTCCTGTGTAGAGTTCTCCTTGGTTGAACACAAATTCGTGATCAACGTCAGCTAGGTCAGGTGGATCTATTACGATCGAACCCCACATCCCGTTACCTACATGATGAAGAGCAGGAGATGTTCCACAGTGGTACATGAAGATACCTGCTTTTTCAGCAACAAACTCGTAGAGGTGTGATTCTCCTGGGGGGATGGCAATCATCTTCTTATTCCATGCAGCATAGGAAGAATGGAAATCCATTGAGTGAGTAATTTTGCCTTCGTTTTTAATTGTTACTTTAAAAGTGTCGCCAATCTTTCCACGTAGGGTCGGTGCAGGTGCATTATCGTCGAACACCCACATTTCTTGCGTCACTCCTGGCGAGACTTCGACCACTTTTTCGTTAGCAATTAATGTAATTTCATGCACAGTCTCTGTTGGCGCAGGAGCTAACTTTGGATCGCGTGCCTTGAAATCTTTGGATGGCTTTTCAGAAAAATCAATTTCTGCACCTTTCCCACTTGATTTAGAACCGTGTGACGTCTCGTCTTTGTCAGAATCTGAGCTGCATCCAGCTAACACTAACGAAGTCAAAAGGACAAACACGGCAATGTATTTTATTGCGTATGATTTTGGTTTATGTACCATAATGAACGCCTCCTTTTTGTTTGTTTCTATGGTCTTTCAATTAACCTTCGACTTTAATGGTCATTTCCATTCCTTGTTCGCGGTGACCTGCAATGGTGCAGTAAAGAACTGTGTCTTCTGTCACTTTACCTACCTCTAAAGTTCCCAAAGAAAAGGGGTCAAGGTCAGCGGTTTTATTGTTCTCGTCAACTGCGAAGTTGTGAATAACAGTTCCGTCGTTTGTAACATCGACAACAACTTCAGTTCCTGATTTAACAGTAACCTCTGAAGGGTCAACGCTCATTGCGGTAAGGTCATCGGTCAAGCTTGCCTGAATCGTTTCAACGTCAGCGCTCTTTGATTCTTCCTCGCCAGAATCGCTAGATCCGCCGCCGCATGCCGACATGAATGTGACTATCGCCACAAGACTTAAGGCCATAGCCATATTCCTCACGATAGATGTTTTTTTGCAATTTATTGTTTTCATTTTTTCACCTTTCTAAGTTTTGAAAATTTATGAAATCTTGGTTGGTTCTGATAGCTCTTGTTCCTTTGCCAACGTGGCTGGGAAAAGAATGTTATTTTCGCGATGTATGTGCAAATGGGTGTCTTTTTCCATTGCTTCTAAACCCTGATAAAGAGCTTGGTAGCTAGCGCACGCATCTTTTGGCAAAGCAAAATTATTAGTAGTTTTGCGGAGCTCTAACAATAACGCTCCTGTCACTTCATGTTCTGCGCCCATCATCCTTATAGGATTGGCAAAAGTGCCAAAAGGTAACGCGGGCAGTGACTCTAGAGTTGAGATCTGGCGAGCAAGTGGGAATAGCATCATTTCTTCTTTGCGCATATGTGGTCCCATGTCATCACGAACTTCATACACTAGTTTGGCAACATCAAGAATTTCTGGATGGTTGCTACCGTGTACGGAGGCTACTTTATCCGCGAGGTCACATAGCCTTGGTAGTTCCTCGTGTAGGTATTCGTGATGAACACTAAGTATGTTATCTACTAGTTGACCAATATTCATTTTTGCCCAATCTAGATCCGCTTTGTCTTCTGTTGCATTTTCGAAATTTGAAATTACTTCGTCGATGTCTAAACCGGCTTCTAGTACGGCATCATTGAGCGGAATTTGGCCTCCACAGCAATAGTCAAAACCTAATTTTTCCATCGGAGCTGCTAACGCCGGATTTTCAATAACTAGTTGGGCGAGTGTTGTGTTTGGATCTATGTTTACCATCTTTATCTCCTTTAGTTGAATTCTTATACTGCCAATCCAGTAGCCAGAATGACGCTGGCTCCAAATGTCATTTGATGTAATCCAATTGCTTTGGCTTTATTCGCAGTTCGCCGGACTGCGAAAGCATTGAACAATGCGATTGCTCCGATAAGTATTAGTGAAACCGTTGGTACCTCTGCCAAAACATAAGTCAATAGAACAACTGTGAGGGCGACGATTTGGGCCACATCACTGTGCCAATTCTTTGCATTTCTCCCATGAATCTTTAATATTTGAGTTCGCACATAACCAAGTGCAGCTATGGCGCGCCCTGAAACTACGGCCCACATGCCTATTGCTAGAGATAAGGACAATCCCGCAGACAAAACTTGCAAAGCTACTACGGAACTTATTCCGATTGTTCCTGCTAACTCAGGTATTAGTCTTCTGCTTCGAGAACGCATTGAAAAAAATAATTCAATCAATACAAGGGGAAAAGCAAGTGTCAGAGGGATCCAAATCAATTGTGATTCTGTAGTGTTAATTACGAGTATCGCTAGTACAAAAATTAATGCAATTTCACTTAGAAGTATTTTGAGAGCGAAACTTGAACGTATTAACCATCGCTTTCGCCAAAGGTCAACCAGAACTGTTTTTAGTGGCGTTCTTGCCATGAAGGCCGTCAATGCGCATATGCCTAAAACAATACTTTGGAAAGACCACGCAACCAAAAGACCCAAAACAACAGGTTCTAATGTGAGACTCCATCCTCCATGTTCGCTTGGAATGGCAACTGTTTTCCATTGCGCCTTCTGAATCGGGGGGGAAGGATCGGTGAGTGTCATGACTAACTGCCGCCTGCTAGAGATTCTGCAACTGAGGTTTTATCGAGCTCTTTTAATAGCTGAGTTCTAGCTTTTAACCAGGCATGGTGCAGTGCGCAATGCGAATTTTCATTGCAAGGTTGCTCTGCGAGAACACAAACTCCAGAAACCGTAGGCCCTTCAATCGATTCAATGATTTCAAGAACAGAAATTTTGTCTATGCCTCTTCCTAGTGAGTATCCTCCATTTGGACCAGGATCTGAAATTACAATTCCTCTTTTTACAAGGGGGGTCAATGCCTGTGACAAGAATCCAGAAGTCGTTCCGACTTCGGTGGCCAATTGAGGTCCTTTAATCCTTGCATCAGATTTAGATAGAACATGCAATGCTTCCATTGCCAAATCGCACTTTTTTGTTACTTCTAGTCTCATACTATAAGACTAGCAGAATATACCTTCGAGAGGAAGAATCCTTGTCAGTATTTTTGAGAAAATAAATCTAGATGTTAAAACAGCACAAACCGAACAAATGGGAATTCCCTGTATTTTGATTAGTTCATCAGTGTTTAGGCGCAAGAATTAGGTCGTGCTTTAATGTACGGCCTTTTTTACTTTTCGTCTGTTGACCATCTATTCAACTTCTAAAGCGAGGATTAGTGAAAATGAAAGTCCAAAAGCTACAGACAGATTTCGCAGATTCAAGCTATCCAAATCTAGAAATTCTGACAATGGAGTATACAGCGCGATCATTTGAAGCGCTATTATCAAACTAACAATCCAAAGCATTGTTTTATTCGAAGTGAAGCTCTTCTTAAAGAATGACTCTGTTGAAGATCTTGAACCCATGGCTTGAAAGACTTGTAATAGCGCTAATGTAGTGAACATCATTATTTGCCAGTGATCAATATCCATTTCAAAATAAATGTAACCAACGGCAAGTGAAACTACACCGATATAAATTCCAACCCAGACTGCCCTTTCAGAATCATCCATTGAAGCTGCGAGCTCATCAAGAATTCGGAATTTGTTCAGGTGACACTCGGTACCTGATCCATCAAAACGGAATGTCAAACACTTGTCAAACGAACCGGATCAAATTAGGTGGATCGGGCCGGACACAACAGCACGTGAATTCACAAAACCCCAAGTAAACGTTGTTATGCCGGACCAGAAATGACGGTCTGTGTCGGTCTCGTCGGGCTCATAACCCGAAGGTCGTTGGTTCAAATCCAACCCCCGCCACCAACTAAGCCGCATCCAGCAATGGGTGCGGTTTTTGTTTTTCAATGATAGAATGAAGCAGTGGAACTCAATTACGATCACAATCGTTTAGTGGAAATCTGCGAAAAATACGGTGTTCGTGAGTTGAGAATTTTTGGGTCTTTCGCTCATGGGAATGCGAATCAGGAATCAGATGTAGACGTACTTTATGAGTTCACTGATAGTTCAGCGATTGGAATTGAGCTTATTGATTTTGCTGATGACCTCGAGGAGCTTTTCCATCGAAAAGTCGACATTGTTTCCCTCAAACACGTCCCAGAATATTTAACGGAGCTGATGGTTGCACCTTCGGTACAAATTTATGATGCTGCATAGTCCGGATGAGGCTAACCTTTATTCTGCACTGAAAGCTGCTAGAAAAATCAAAAAGAAAGTCGAAAGCATTTCTTTTCAAGACTTTGATAGCAACCCTGACATACAAGATATCGTGCACTGGAATTTAATGGTCATGGGCGAAGCTCTGAACCGTATGAGTACGAAATGGGCCGAAGACAACACCCATATTTCTATTCGACAAATTATCGGATTACGAAATAGGATCGTTCATGGGTATGATGTTATTAACACTGACGTTATATATAAAACACTTGTAGATGATATTCCGCCCTTTATTGATCAAGTTTCGAAACTTTTTGATGAAAAAGATGATAAAAAACCTGGGCGTTCTTAGCCTATAAATCATCTGGCATTAGCTCGTTGGGCTTATAACCCGATGGTCGTTGGTTCAAATCCAACCCCCGCCACCATCGCAGCCGCGCCCTTTTGGGTGCGGCGCCTTCATTGGCAAACTATACATATTTCCTGCGCCAAGCTTTTTCGAATTCTGTTACGAGCAACAAACTTGCTCCGACAGTTGTTGCGATAAGGAAGTCGACCGGACTTAGAGTATCGAGATTTAAAAATGTCGACAGAGGCGTATAAGCCACAAAGAGCTGGAGAAAAATCACAGCTCCGCATATCGCAAGCATGGCTGGGTTTGTTCTTAATCCCAATGTAAAAATTGACTCCGTGCTCGAACGCGTCGCGATCGCTTGAAACACTTGGAGAAGAGCTACCGTCATGAAAATCATTGTTTGCCAGTTGCCTTTGTCGTTTGCATAATACAAATATCCAATTGCCAGTGAGATGCAACCGATATAAGTTCCAATCCAGAAAGCATTTTTGCCGAGACCGTTGGCCCACATGCTTTCGCCAGGCTTATGAGGCATTCTGTTCATAACGCCTTTTTCTGCAGGCTCTATTCCCATTGAAATACCTAATAGGCCATCTGTCATTAGGTTAAGCCAGAGTAATTGAAGTGGAAGCAGGGCTACGGCTTCAGAAATTCCGTTCCCAGAAAAGATGAATGGTAGTGGCCAACAAACCATGATGATGATCTTTCCAATATTACCTGCCACAGCAAACTTCACGAATCGTCTTAGGTTGTCGTAAATCACACGACCTTCCTCAACAGCGGAAACTATGGTTGCGAAATTGTCGTCTCGTAATATCATGTCGGATGCTTCTTTCGTAACATCCGTTCCTGTGATACCCATTGATACGCCAATATCTGCTCGTTTCAATGCCGGAGCATCATTAACACCATCGCCGGTCATGGCAACGATATGATTTTGGTCTTGAAGAGCTTGCACGATTCGCAGCTTATGTTCGGGTGAAACACGTGCGTACACAGATACATTCTTTGTTACTTCAATTAACTCCGCATCTGTCATTTCCTCGAGTTCGGAACCAACTGCGCATTGATCAGTACTAGTAATACCAAGGTTTTGCGCGATGGCTAATGCCGTGAGAGGATGGTCACCTGTAATCATGATAGGGCGAATGCCGGCTTGCTTACATAAAGCTACAGAACTCGCTACCTCGGGACGGGCTGGATCAATAATGCCGACCAACCCGACAAAGACGAGTTCTTGTTCAGCAACGTTACTGTCGTAAGACTCATCGAGGGATCGATAGGCAAGTGCAAGCACGCGCATACCCTTCTTAGCCATGGCGTCATTTGCTGATTCTATACGCTGAACCAAGTCGGGGCTAAGTGCAGTTATTCCCGAGTTAGTGCACACAGAAACCGTGTTGTGTAAAATTCCGTCGAGCGCACCTTTGACAAATGCAACATGAGAAGTAGACGATAATAAAAATGTTTTTCCGAGGTCACTGCTAAAATCAACTTTGTGAATCGTGCTCATTCTTTTACGGGTCGAATCAAAAGGATTCTCATTTACACGCGGATATTGAATGCGTAATTGGTTGACATCAATTGAGTTGTGATGTGCAGCAACGAGCAACGATGTTTCGGTCGGATCACCAAAGGTCGTGAGGCTGTCTGAGGTGGAAATAGTTCCGTCATTGCACAAAGCACCTATGCGTAAACAGCGTTGAACATTGAGGTCGTCTGATGAATTGGCGGTTGACATATCGTATGTGTGATTCCAAACATCGAGCGATGTGGCCGTCATTTTATTTTGTGTGAGTGTTCCTGTTTTGTCTGAACATATGACCGTGACTGAACCCAGCGTCTCGACTGCGGGTAATTTGCGAATGAGTGCATTGCGTTTAAGCATGCGTTGGGACCCAATTGCGAGGGTGAAGGTGACAACAGCAGGTAGTCCTTCGGGGATGACGGCTACTGCGACACTAATAGCGGTGAGCATCATCTCGGAAATACTTTCTCCCGCTAAGGCACCAAACGCCATCACGATAAATGCGACAACGACTCCTAAGATCGCAAGTTGTTTCCCGACGCTGTCCAGCTTTTGTTGCAGGGGCGTGTGACCATTATCCACGCTTTGCAAAAGAGTTGCGATACGCCCGATCTCGGTAGACATTCCGGTAGATACAACGACAGCTGTTCCTCGGCCATAGGTGACCTGAGTTCCTGAATATGCCATGTTGGTCCGATCGCCGATAGAGAGTTTTGGATCGGATTTTACCCCTGTGTCTTTTTCGGCAGCCTCAGATTCCCCAGTAAGAGACGCTTCTTCGATGCGAAGATTCGCCGTTTCAATGAGACGCATGTCCGCGGGAACAATACTTCCTGCCTCAAGAAAAATTATGTCACCGGGTACGATATCATGAGCTGCGAATTCGGCGGGTTGGCCATTGCGCATTCCTCGAACAATGGGGACACTCATCTTGCGTAATGCAGCGATTGCTTTTTCTGCTCGATACTCTTGAAAGAAGCCGAGCATTGCAAAAAGCACAATGATGGTACCTATCGCACCTGCTTCGAGGTATTTACCGAGAATAAGCGAGAGTATAACCGCGCCGATCAAAATGAGTACCATCACTGCAGTGACTTGTTCGATCAGAATCTTAATTGGGTTCTTCGATCCTTTATCCTCGAGTTCGTTGGCGCCAACAGATATGAGACGTTGTTGTGCCTCGGCTGTCGTAAGGCCTTCCGGAGATGTATCTAACTGATCGAGAATTTCATCGACCGTAGTCTTATGCCATCGCCTTTCAACTGCAGCGCGCTGCTGTGAAATGAGTGGGGTAGTCATGGCTAGTCCTTATCGAGTGATGCTCTTGTAATGTCGACGGCTACGTCTGCATACGGGTAGCGGTATGGGTAGAGCGGGCGGGGGAAAGAGATAATCTAAGAGTTTTCCAATCACGACTAGAACTCAAACATTTCCGATAAGAAACTCGATTTCGATTTTTTCTTTTTGTGATCGCGTTCATAACGCGGCTCTCGATGGTCATCCCGATCATAACGTGGGTCCCGAGAACGGCCGCTCCACTCCGGTTGTGGTTCCGATTGCAACAATTCATCTGCTACGCGTTCGACGATTTTGTCGAGTTCGCCACGTTCAAGCCATACGCCTTTGCATGTCTCACACCAGTCGATTTCGATTCCGTTTTTTTCGATGGTGCGAAGTTGAGTGTCATCAAATGGGCATTTCATAGTTCCTCCAGGAGACTTTATTTTGTCTGCTGAAGGTCTGGCCGCATTACATAGTAATACCGATAACGCCGGAGTGTGGCTGGGCACATTCGTATTGACGACGTATCGCGGAGGTTACTCCCCTTCGAAACTTTATAGTACCAAATTTGAAAGAGAGAAACAAGTGCTATGCCATGTGTAAGAATCCTTGCAACAAAGTCAAACCTAATCTGGAGACCTAATGAATCGCATATTTTTCCGCATCCGCTACTTTATAGTGCTACCCATTATTGGAATCACCATTACTATGGCACTAACTTTCGCAGGGGCGATGGCGAAAACCATTCAACTCTTCAATCCACTCTTAACCGGGGGTTGGCGAAATGATCTCGCAATCGTAAACTTGCTTGAAGTTATTGATGTTTATCTCATCGGCATTGTACAACTGATTGTGGTTCTTGGTCTTTTTGAGTTGTTTATAGGCGAGATTGAAGCACCCGAATGGCTTAAGGCACGATCACTGAACGATTTAAAAAAATCTATTGTGGATGTTCTTGTCGTATTCGTCAGCATAAAAGGCATCGAACGTCTTGTGTCCGAGAAAGATCCGATGGATGCCCTTGTATATTCTGGTGCCGTGGCACTAACCATTATTTCCTTGACATTGTTTCGTCTTGCTCCGACACCAATAGCAACGAAATATACTGAGAAAACCAAAGCGGAGTAGCGAAGATCTGGTAGCTCGTCGGGCTCATAAACCTAAGGTCGTTGGTGGCAGGGGTAAAATCGTCTCATGAGTAAAACGAGCATCGCACGAGTTTGGTATGCAGCGATTGCGGTACAGGTACTTATTGCGATTTCCATACGCGGGGTTCTTTCTTGGCAAGATATAAATGGAGAATTTTCAACGCCCATAGGTCGTGTTGTGAATATGTTTTGTTACTTCACTATTCAGTCCAATATTCTCGTCGGTGTAGTGGCACTTCTTTTGGCAATAAATACGAAGCGGGATTCCACGAGATTTTTTGTTGCCCAGCTGACAGGCCTTGTATGCGTTCTTGTAGCGGGTGTTGTGTATCACATTCTTCTAGCAAGCGAAGAGCATCTTGAAGGCTTGACAGTTCTCACAAACTTTGTTGTACACACATCAGCGCC
>CALMUU010000168.1 GCA_937872965.1 uncultured Actinomycetes bacterium | reverse complement strand
GAAGCTGAAATGTTCTTAATGTATCGACCCTTAGAAGATGCTGGCTTCGCGCGCTGGATCTCGTCGAGAACAGCGGCGAAGTTTTCGCCGAGCTTTGTTGGTTCGAAACTCGCCTTACCAATACGCACATGAACGTTTCCATCACGGTCGGTTCGGTATTCAACCTTACCCGACTTAAAGTCGGCAACAGCCTTTGCAACATCAGGAGTAACCGTACCCGTTTTAGGGTTTGGCATTAATCCGCGAGGTCCGAGGGCTCGTCCGAGCTTTCCCACTTTGGCCATCATGTCAGGAGCAGCAATAACAAGATCGAAATCCATCATGCCTTTTTCCACATCTTGAACAAGTTCATCAGCACCAACAAAATCAGCACCGGCAGCCTTCGCTGCAGTCGCTGCTTCACCTTGTGCAAATACAGCAATACGAATCGTCTTACCCGTTCCATTGGGAAGAGCAACAGAACCGCGAATCATCTGATCTGCTTTTCGAGGATCCACGCCTAAACGGAAAACAACATCGACAGATTCATCGAAAGCACGCTTCGTGGATTCCTTTGCCGTTGTTGTTAATAACGCGAACGCTTCTTCAACAGGGTAACCATGTTCAGGATTGACTTTCGAATATGCTTCTTTAATCTTTTTACCTTGAGACATTTCTTAACCCTCCACTACTTCTACGCCCATGGAGCGCGCTGTGCCTTCGATTTGTCGCATAGCAGCTTCGATATCGATGGCATTGAGGTCAGGCATTTTGATCTCGGCGATTTCGCGCACTTGAGATTTTTTGATTTTGCCCACTTTGGTTGTTCGGGGATTGTCTGTTCCCTTTTGCAAGTTCGCAGCTTGGAGAATCAACTTTGGGGCAGGTGGAGTTTTGAGTTTGAAATCGAATGTTCGATCGTCGTAAATAGAAATTTCGACTGGAATAACCATCCCGCGCTTATCGCTGGTTTGGTCATTATAAGCTTTGCAGAAATCCATGATATTCACGCCGGTAGGTCCGAGCGCTGTACCAACAGGTGGCGCTGGAGTTGCCCCGCCCGCCTGGATTTGAAGCTTCACAATTTGAGCTACTTTTTTCGCCATAAGGCTCCCTCACTTTCATATGTTCCGGTTGGCACGAAAATTACGCGCCACCGTGTGCACCGAGGTACTGCGCACAAGGATATAGAGTCTACTTGCACACAAGTTCGAATCACAATTGAGGTACACGTGGGAACAGTCGTTATATATATAGGTGGCGAAGGGCCGGCCGAGAACCCTGTGATACCCGATGAAGTTGTGGCGGTTCTCGCTGCAGATTC
>CALMUU010000167.1 GCA_937872965.1 uncultured Actinomycetes bacterium | reverse complement strand
GGAAGCGAATCCATTCGGGTTGGGTCAGTCGTGGATTCCCCTCCATGGTCGACGCGTACGGGGTTGGGTCTGTGAACTTACAGATAATGAAGATCAACTTCTTATGGGCAATAATGATGTTCTCGATATTTCGAAGATAAAAAAGGTCATCGAATTTGTCAGCGACGGTCCGCCTCCACACCTCGTAACTCTTTGCGAACAACTAAGCAGATATTATCTGTGTTCTCCCATTACCTTTCTTCGGGCTGCGTCTCCCGATCGAATTGTTACGGGAATCAGCTATGACGCCCACGCTGGTAGTGAAGGGCATGCGTCCCGAGTTGTTCTTGTCGATCCACGTGCGGATCGACGTGACATTATTCGCGAGCATATCGCGAGCAATGGTTCAACAATCATCATTACCCCTGATTCGCATTCGCGGATTACGTCGTGGTGTCAAGAGTTAGGTTTTAACGCAATTCAATATCGACATGGTGATAAAAGTAAAGATGATTCTTTTCGGCGTGCATCGACAAGAAACTGCATAGTGGTTGGTGGACGTGTTGCATTGTTTGCGCCGGTTACTGATTGTAAGTCAATTATTGTCCTTGACGATGCGTACGAGCAATTATCAGAAGAGCGGTCGCCACGATGGAATGTTTCTGATTGCGCAAAATTTGCAGCCCAGAAATGGGGAATCGATCTGACGTTTATTACTTCTGTGCCGTCAGTGGCGACACATTCGATCGATGTTGTCGATAAGCGCGAAGAACGATCATGGCCACGGATCACGATTGAAAACCGTAATGCTGCTGATCCCGCACTCGGTGTTTTTACTCAACCCATTGTCGCAGCGCTCACTCAAGCGCTTGAGTCAGGACATGATGCTGCAGTCATTTTGAATAATAAGGTTAATGCTCGCTTTCTTGTTTGTCGTTCGTGCGACGCTGTGGCAACATGTGAACTATGTAATCACTCTGTATATCAAGACGATAGCCAAGAGCAGCCTTTCCAGTGTCCGACATGTACAACTTCACGACCGAGTATTTGTTTAGAGTGCGGCGCAACAACATTTAAAAAGTATCGCCGAGGGCTACAGAGCACAACACAAGACTGTGAAGCTCTTTTTTCCAAGCATCGTGTTGTGGAATTTTCAAAAACTAAAGATCAGAAAAATGAGATGTACGAACAGAGCGACAAAGCAACTCTTTTTGTAGCAACAGAAGCCCTTTTCCATCGAAAAGATCTCACTCGAAGGTTGGCCTGCTGTGTATTTATCGATATAGATTCTATGCTCTTTCGTTCAGGAATGAATGCGTTTGAACAAGTTTTGGTTGTTGTCAATCGCGCACTGAGATCTCTTCACAAAACAGATCTTCGCACACCAATGATCTTGGCGACGCGAGCACCGGACAATATGCTTTTAGCGGATATAGCGCATGGCGATTTTGTAACCAATCGTGATCGTGAACTTGCTCTTCGCAGGCAGTTACGCCTCGCTCCTTTTTTCGCAACGGCTGAAATTACATCGACCACTCCAGCAATGGATAAATTTCTCGGTGAGGTCCCTGGTGACATTCTCGTAGGTACAACTGTTGAATACGATAAAACAACTGCTTTCCTGGCAGCCGCAGATCACGATACGCTTGCGGAAAAAGCGTATGGTGCTGTGCGTGGCGTGACATCAAATAATCGTTGCACGGTTTCTATTGATGTTTACGATTAGAATTATTTTATGGCAACCCTCGTAGTAAAGAACAGTAAGGACGATTCGTTTTCTCCGAATCCTTCTGATGAAAAGAAACGCCGAAAGACCGAGAAGCGACTAGAAAAAGAATACGCTCGCGTCCGTGCGAACTTTGAAGAAGTACGCCAAGCATTTACATATGTAGAAAATGCAGGGTCGCGTGACGATATTCATTTTCGCCTCTTACAACTTGAAAAAACAACACATCGTGTCCGCACGGGAGGCCTATTCGCACACGGAGCAAAGCTTCACCGTCGTCTTTTACGGTCTTTGCAGAAATCTTCAATAGAATAGATCTGTGAACGTTATACGAATTGCAGGAGATCCCGTTTTGCGGGTCAAGGCAGCCGATGTTGAAGAATTCGATGGTCGACTTATCACAACGTGCCATTCAATGTTCGAAACGATGTATGAAGCCCCCGGTATTGGATTGGCTGCAACGCAGGTAGGCATTCAAAAGAATTTTTTTGTCTATGACGATGAAGGGGAACCCAAGATTCTGATCAATCCTCGCATTGTTGAATCGGGTGGATCATGGGATTATGAAGAGGGCTGTCTCTCGATTCCAGGAATATATTTGAACCTTACTCGACCCAAAGTTGTTACGGTAACGGGCTACGACCAGGATGGCAATGAGGTCGTCATTGAAGCTGACGAATTACTGGCCCGCCTTTTTCAACATGAGCTCGATCACCTTAATGGTGTTCTGATGCTCGATCACCTCAGCGCAGAAGAGCAAGACAGCACATGGAACGAATTTAATGCACTCAAGGAATCAGGAAAAATCGCTCCTGCCCGTAAAGGTGCAACGCCTTTCGATTAAGGCAAGCTCATGACTTCTCCGCTTCGCATTGTATTTTTTGGATCGCCCGAACCCGCGCGCGATGTTCTTGAGTCGCTTATTAATTCCCCGCACAAAATTGTGGCAGTCATTACACAACCTGACAAAAAACGAGGACGAGGGAGTGCGTTAATTCCCACGCCTGTAAAAGAACTTGCTATCGCGAATGATATCGAAGTCTTTGAACCAGCAACAAAAGCTGAAGTGTACGCATGTGTAGAGAAATTAAAAGCAGATGTCGGAGTCGTTGTTGCCTACGGGCGAATATTATCTGTCGAGGTTCTTGAACATTTTTCTTATGGGTGCATCAACGTTCACTACTCTCTATTACCTCGTTGGCGGGGAGCTGCTCCAGTCGAACGTGCAATTCTCGCAGGTGACAATGTGTCGGGGGTATCGATCATGAAGATGGAAGAAGGACTTGATACAGGTGGAGTATATGCTTACCGACATGTCGATATTGTGAGCAGTACGACCTCGGCAACGTTGTTTCGATCAATGAATGCTATTGCACGAGATTTACTTCTTGTTGTACTTGATTCAATTGAGACACAAGAACCTCTCGCACAGGTTGGCGAACCCACATATGCCCACAAACTTGATCGTCAAAATTTTTACTTCGATTCATCGACATCGGCCGCCGATGTCGATCGGAAAGTAAGAGCGGGTGCGCTCATCAAAGGTGCATGGACGATTATTGGCGAAAAGCAGTTTCGCCTCATCGAAGCTGACTTTGCAGGGTCCAACCTTGCAACAGGGTTGGACCCTGCAAAACTTCCTGCAAAAACTGAAGTGGGGAAAATCAGCAGGGAAGGCGTGCTTACCTGCGTCGATGGCACAATTATCTGTAAAAAGATACAAGTTGAAGGCAAACCCGTTATGGAATTTTCGGCATGGGCTAATGGCTTATCTCGCGAACTTTTTCCGTTGCATCTTCCTGCAGGTAACTGATGTCTAAAAAACATGCAGCCGTGCGCAACGTCGGTTCATCTACGCGTGCAGCAATCATCGATCTTCTGTGTCACTGCGATGAAGGCGCCTACGCAAATGAAATTGTACCTTCGCGTTTAGCTCGATCAAAATTTAGCGATCAAGATCGAGCATTGATTACTAAGGTCGTTTATTCAACACTGCGCTATCAGGTTCGTATCGATAACGCATTGGCCAAAATGTCTAAAAGGCCGTTTGCCTCCTTTGATCCGATTGCTCGTAATGCGTTGCGGAGTGTCATTGCTCAGCTTATAGATGATTTCGATATGTATGCAGTGGTCGATGAAACCATCAAAGTAATTCCGTTTCATGTCAAAGGATTTGTAAATGCTTTGTCGCGCAAAGCAATTCAGCTTCACGAGCATGACCAGCTTTTTGTCGACGAAACACCCGATGTAGCTGCAGGTTTGCCTTCGTGGATTTATAAAGAAATCGAAGAAGTATTTAGCGATCGAGCCAAAGATGTTGCGCAAGCCTTAAATGAGCCAGCATCGGTGACTCTGGCTCCCTTTGGTTCAGTATCTCTAGACATCGAAGGATCGCGACATGGTGTAATTATTCCCGAGGCGAGACTCATTCGTTCCATGGGCGATATTGCACACCTCGATGTCATCGTAAAAGGTAACGCCCTTGTTGTTGACCAGGGAAGTCAACTGGTTGCCCACAATGTCGACGCAGGTGCACAAGATCGGGTTCTAGATGTGTGCTGTGCGCCAGGGGGGAAGACCTTTCTGGTTTCGGGTCATGCCCAAAGTGTTGTTGCCTGTGATGTAGCGGCGAGTCGTCTGAACAAAGTTCTGGATACTCAAGAAAGACTGGGAGTGAAAAATGTTGATGTTCTTGCATGCGATGCACGACATTTACCTTTTAGTGGGGATGAAAAGTTTGAGCGTGTCCTTGTCGATGCGCCGTGTTCAGGTTTAGGCGTTCTTCGTCGCCGACCCGATGCACGTCATCGAATTACTGAAGCTGACGTGAATGATCTCGTACAGCTACAAAAACAAATCCTTATTTCAGCAGCACAGCATGTGACTTCTGGAGGAAAACTAATTTATAGCGTTTGCACCTTTACCCGTGCCGAGACAATTGAAATAGATGAATGGCTAGAAAAAGAAATGCCGGAGTTCATTTCAGAGGAAATTGATTCGTCCACGGATCTCCTCGTTGCTCATGGTCGCGGCTATTTGCTCAGTCCAACGGCGGATAATGATGCGATGTTCCTCCTCAAGCTTCGTAATGTCCCGTCATCCTGAGAGAGCCGACCGAAGGGAGTCATGAGCGGAGCGAAGGATCTCGAAGGATCTCCGCGAAGCGGCGTACGGGATATTCGCGTCACCCATGTTCTAGAATCTCACCATGGCATCTGTCTTTACCAAAGTTATTAACGGCGATTTTCCGGCACGCTTTGTTTATCGTGACGATGACGTCGTTGCATTTTTGACGATCAATCCTGTTGTACCCGGTCACACCCTCGTCGTGCCCGTTAAAGAAGTGGAGCATTGGATCGACCTCGATAGCGAGACATTGAATAAGGTGATGGCCGTATCTCAAAAAGTGGGCCAGGCATTATCGCAAGCTTTTCCCTGCGAGAAAATTGGAATGACGGTTCAAGGACTCGAAGTTCCTCATGTACATGTGCATCTCATGCCCATCAACTCCTCGGCTGATGTGGATCTCTCGAGAGGGGACCCAAGTCCATCGCCAGAACTTCTCGATGCAGTTCAAGCTAAGATTATTTCATGCCTACAGCCTTAGAACGTACACCGACTATCTCCCCGAGCATTTTGTCGGCAGACTTCGCCTACTTGGCCGATTCGGTTGCGAAGGTGCGAAGCGAGACGAACCGCATTCATGTTGATTGTATGGATGGACACTTCGTTAATAATCTAACCATCGGTCCACCAGTGGTGAAGTCGTTACGTCCACATACTGATGCATACCTTGACTGTCATCTCATGTGTACGAAGCCCGAAGTTTTGATTGATGCTTTTGTCGATGCGGGTGCCGATGCCATTACTGTTCACGTGGAACTCGACAATGTGTCTGAGATTCTTGATCGCATCGCCGATGCTGGGGTTGATGTGGGTCTCACCTTTAATCCCGATACTCCTTTTTCAGCCGTGGAGCCTTTCATGGACCGGCTCAACATCTTGTTGTTCATGAGTGTTTTCCCTGGCTTTGGTGGACAAAAATTTATTCCCGAGGTCCTCGATAAAGTTGCTCAAGCAATCGAATATCGCCAAGAGCATAGTAGCGACATTATTTTTACGATTGATGGCGGAATTAATAAAGAGACAATCGCTTCCGCAGCACGAGCAGGTTGCGATGTCCTTGTGGCGGGCAGTGCAGTTTTTCATTCACCGGATCCAGCCGTTGCCGTGCGAGAACTTCAAGAAATAGCAGATAGTGCATTTGCAGAATCTGTCTGATTTATGTTTACAGGAATAATCGCGTCGCTCGGCGAAGTCACGTCATTAGATGAGATAAATGGCGGATGTGAAATAGAAGTCACATCAAAAAGCTTTTTCGCTGATTCGAAAATGGGCGACTCGGTTGCAGTTAACGGAATATGTTTGAC
>CALMUU010000166.1 GCA_937872965.1 uncultured Actinomycetes bacterium | reverse complement strand
CGGCAAGATATTTAACGCACAGTACGAAAAAAGCTTCCTAAAAGTGGGTCATTAAATCCCGGAAATGGCCGACATATAGAGAGTAATGGATAAAAAGTGGAATAGTTTGACCATGCCTGGCTGGTGCATCGATGGCATTTCTCGTTCAGCGCGCGAACGATTTTATCAGGCTGTTCGCAATCGTAAGAGAGAGCCCGAACAAGGTGCGCTTCTTGTAGAGATTCTTGTGGGTATGTTTATCCTTGTCGTTGTCTTTACAGCTACTACCGCTGCTCTTTCGAACATGTCAGACATTCGTGTCAACATTGAACATCGTGACCGTGCGCTTGCGATTCTTTCCAGTTACGAAGAACAGTCGCGTGTATTTAAATGTGGGCTGATTGTCGATCGTATCGATGATGCACTCGCTACGGATCAAACCGTTCCAAACCCAGGTACCGCTCAGTTTATCCAGAGTGTAGAGAACTGCGATTTTGCCGCAAAGGCAACAGATGGAGACGCGCAAAATCCTGCAGATCAAGACTTCGTCCTTGAAGAACCGGTTAACGAAAATGGTACGATTCAAAACTTTACAATTAAAATTCGATATTGGTGGGAAGACCCAGGCAGTGATGTTCAATCTGAATCATGCCAAGGAATGGTTAATAAATATGGTCCAACTGGCGCGTTGCCCCTTATCCTTGCCCGCGCGTTTTATGTGGGATGGAAAGAAAAAGGTGTGGATCGTTCGGAAACACTCGTTACTCGTGACGCAATTCCGTCGGACAATGTCGTTTTCGCATCGGGAAATCGATCAAGCGCACTAGTGAATCGACCTTCCGGAGACAATGAATGGAATGCGATTATGTATCCTATCCTGGAGCTAGGCGACACAGCAATAGATTATGATTATTTCATTCGTCGACACATTGATGGCCTCTTAGGACAACCTACGGGATGCGCATGGTTTCCGTACATTACCCCAGATGACAAATTGAGATTGATCACTAATGAAAATACTCCTCCTTCACAGGGCGTTCTTTCTCGACAACTTCCTCCTCAATCTTTGCTGGTGGTGGGATGATGAAAAATCGCATACCTTCTCTGGGTCTACACAAAGATCAAAAAGGCTTTACTCTTGTAGAATTGCTTGTCGCAATGTTTGTAGGCCTTATCGTGATGGCAATGTCTGTAGCTATTCTCGGCACGACTAATTCAACATCTCTTCGTGTGTTATCTAAATCAGATGCTCAACAGAACACGCGAAATTCGATAGGAAAAATATTTGCGAGTCTTGCGGATGCAGACAGTCTTCAGCTGTGTCGAGTCGCTGATAGCAAAGAGAATCAAGAAAAAATTACTGAATCTCCGCCCGGCCGTCCAGGAGAACGTCCACTGCCCGTGGATCCACTGCTCCCAACAAACTGCAGGGAAACAGCCTCGAGTGGAAACGTCGTTGCGTGGGCAGCTCCCAATCTCTTGTGTTACTTTAAAGTAGACCGCCAGGACGGCACTGAGCCTAGTTCGACACCTGCCAATATTATTTGTATTGGACGTGGAGGCGAGATAAAAAATATATATTCTTCTACAGGTAGTACGACTTTCAACCAAGATATAGGGATTAAATACGGCATACTTGATTTGCCTGTTTTATATCACTGTGCCAAAAAGGACCTTGATTTAAGGCCCGACAAAAATTTTGTATACGTATTTAAATGTAAATCAAATGGTGCATTCGACAGCTCCATTTTTTGGCCAGGTTCATTTAGGGGACCAGAGGCAGACGTTCCTGGCGATATTTCTGTGCTTGCAGACCTCGGATCATCGTTGGCAAACGGTGCAGATCCCACAACAAATCTTTTTCAGTACACTCTCGATACAGAAACGCATCTTCCCGATACTCCCGTGCCCAGTGAAAAACTTTCAAAAATAGTCGCAATTGATATCAGAATGGATATTAATTTCAAGAAGACGGCCGGGAGTGTTGATAAATATCTTTTTCGTCAGACAGTCGTTTTGAGAAAATCTAAAGCGGCCTTAGGAGATGAGTTCGATGGTTAATTTTATGCGCCAATTTCGAAATACTCCACGCGAGGACAACGGTTTTGTAATCGTTACTGCATTGATGGTGATCTTTCTCACCATTTCTATTGTTGCGACTGTTGCGGCAGTCACTGCTTCTGACGTGAAGTCAAGTGCGCGTGCGCGAACAATTATTAAAACACGTTTTGTGGCTGAAACTGCTTCAGATGCCGTATATGCTCTCATCGCGCGTGAGAAAAATGGGTACATTGCTCATGCAGTACAATTCTTTTCTGTCGACCCCTCTGTCAGTCCATACACGGAAGATAATAATCCTCTTTTTCAATCCACACAGGCAAATCCGGGATTTGGAAAGGTATGGTTTTATTTTGGCGACGGACGCATTATCAAGTGTGACGATGCCGATACCGAACATGTATGTTTCGTGGCACGAATGACCCAAACGACCTCGTCAGTTGTAAGGAATGAAGAAGTTGTTCTCGACGTAATCGCGCGAGGCGGATGCACTGCCACGGGACCACCGGCGCAGCCGCTGAAAAATTGTATATACCGCAGCTTTCAACAAGTATTTTCTACTCGAACGTATGTGGATCAAGCTCTGATCGCAGGTAGCAATTCGGGAGGGGTAGTTGGGGGTTACAATGTGGCATACATTCCCAGCGATAAGATTGTTGGAACTGTTCACACGAATGCGGATTCGATAAAGTACTGTGGTGACATAGACCAAGGTCTCGAATTTACCAGCGAGGGTGGAAGCGCTGAATCAGCTAGTGATGATTTTGGCGCTACCTTTTGTGGTACAGATCTTACTCCCCCGAGTGGAGCAGTAAAACTTCCCCAATTCTTACCGGGACAGATTGGTAATACGGGTAAGAATGTAGTTAACAATAGTCTTATAGAGACGAGCGTCTTCAAAGCACTTGCTGGAGGGGGTACACCTCCATATAGCCGTACTGGCAATACTGATATTGAGCTCTTTCCTAGCGGAATCAAATTCGGAACTTCCGCCGAAATCGCTTATCCTCCAAATGGTGTCATATATGTTCAAGGAACAGCAACCGTTAAAGGAAAATTTTCTCGAGGACTGTCTATCTATGCAACCAGCAATGTCACAATTAGTGGAAATATCGAATATCAATCTCTAAATGGTGATATGTTCAATGGTTTTACGGGTACAGAGCCACCGCCAGACGTTATCTTGGGAATAGCTACCGCGGGCGATATTGTTTTGGAATGCGGCACTACATTTGCGACGCCGACTGTAGCGCCTGAATGTCCTAATCGTAATGTCGTTGCTGTATTAGATGCTCCAAACGGACGAGTAATGAACAACAATTGGGCGACTGCGAAGGTCTCAGATGACCCTCCAGAATTCGTTTTGTATGGATCCATCATTTCCTATTATCATCCTGTTTTTGGGTCTTACCTTTCTGTTCCTTCAGACGCTGGCGCACCTGCAGGAACATTAGAAAATGGATGGGCGAAAACGATTACATACGATCCGCGTCTTGCTGATCAGCAGCCTCCGTATTTCTTCCGCACATCTCAAGCAAATGTCGTTCGGTCGACGTTAGATGAATCTGCCTGTAAGCCAACCGTGGTTTATGCAACAAGCGGCGTAAGTATTTGTACGTAGCGACCACAAGTAAGGAGTCAAAAGACCTAATTAGCTGTTAATTGAGTATATAAAGACGCCGAAATACCTTTGACACCAATAATTCTCAAAGGCCGACACTTTAATAAGGTGCAAGGAGCGAATAGTGGGATTAACACTCATACATGGAAATAGTGAACGAAGTATAAAGCCCCGCGTCATTGTAGTTGCGGAAGCTGACGTTCATGAGGCCTTGCTGTCTGACCCCGAACTCGACGTCTATCCAGAATGTTTTGACTACGATTCTTTTGTCAAGGCATCACTTTCGAAATCGATATCTACGAACAACGCAATAGTTCTTGTTTCCGATTCGCTCTCTCAGCGCGTTGCGCCACTCGAAGCCGTCATCGCTCTTGTGAGAAGCAATGTTGTTCTTATTCCTTGGAAATCAAATGAAGAAGAAATCGGAACTCTCAATGTTGCTTCTTCATTACCACGACCAACTGCAAATACTCTTCGTCGTGCAATATTTCAACATGCAGGCATGAAGGATCTTCCCGCGCGATTTGATGGTGATGAATATATTGAAGAACCGCCCGACGCACATGTAATGAATTTTTCACCACATGAAATGCACGAGGCTCCACAGGCACCTATTCCTTCCCATGCCGATTACGTAGCCCCCGTGGAGCAACGCATCGAGGTCCAACAACCTGTCGCCGAAGTGCCCTCCATGCCAGTAGAAGAAGTATCATCGCGCACCATATCGACTCAGTCTGAAGAACCATCGTTTCTTCCGGAATATTTTTCTCACAATCAAGACTTGCGACCAGAAAACTCGATTAGCGCATGGAGTATTCCTGCACCTGAGAGTGGGCCTGTGTCTGCACCTGAGAGTGTCGATGAGGATCTTGCACCCACGCATAGCTCAGATGAGCTAAAGCTGGACGATTATATTTCTCATGCTGCAGATATGGACGTATACGAAGAGCAGACGCCTAGCGTTACTAATGCTCATCCTGACATAGCCTTTACGCCTTCGGACAGCGACGGGAGTCCTCAAATGTGGTCAATGTTCGACACAAACATTGACCACTCACAAAGTTCGTCGTTAATGTCAGATTTTCCTGATGGAAATGATCACCGAAAAGTCGTGAATCTCGCCGAGCCTCTCGTTCTGTGCGTTTACTCACCTAAGGGTGGTGTAGGTAAAACGTCAATCTCTGTCAACTTAGCTGCGCGTTTGGCGTATACAACACGCTTGCAGGTCTGCATTGTTGATCTTGATATAGCTTTTGGAAATGTTGGTACACGTCTTGGTCTGTACAATCCAACAGTGCGCGAACTTCTCAATGAAGCGCATCTTGATAGTGAATCTCTGGCACGTAATCTCGTGTACGATCGACGGTCTGGCTTATTTGCGCTCCTTGCACCATTGCGTCCGGAAACGGGAACAAACCGACGAAAATTTTCACCTATCACATATAAGAAAATTCTTTCACTTCTCAAGGAACGATTCGATGTGGTTATCTTGGATTGTCCCGTCGAGTTGCGCGATCCGCTTGTCTCGGGTTTCGCTTTAACGCAAGCAGGAAAAATAATCATGGTTGTTAACAATGAACAAGCGACATTGTTGGATGCGCGTCGTGCATTGGAAGCGATGTGTCGTCCCAAAGATTCACAACGTCTCCCGGGGCTTGGTCTTGATCCAACCACTGTGGGAATGGTAGTGAATCAAAAAGTCGAGAACGTAGGACGAGAGGTCGATGACATTAAAGCGATTCTCGGCGGGGGAGACCTCGAACACCCCAGTCGACGTGTTGAAATTCTTTCGGAGATACAAGATGATCGTCAACTGTGGGTAGGAAATGCCAATATGGCCCGCACGGTAGCCACGAGCGGAGAGAATGATGTGGATCAATTACTTGACGATATGTGGCACAAAATTCTTCCCCAAGAATCTACGGCTGAGCTTGATTCACAAGAGTTCGCAGGGACGCAAAGTCCCTTGGATGAGATCCTCTCTTCTCGAGGGAACGACATGTCAAAGAAAAAAAGAAAATTCAATCTCTTTAAGCACGAATAGTGTTTGGAGAGAATAAAGCTGAACAAAGGAAAAAAATGGCTGATCGTGATCTTGCTGTACTTGATACGAGTCACACCGCACGCAGTGTAGCGGCGAGGCTTGCCTTGCCTATTCATCGCAAAGGCGATGATGAAAAAGAAGCTGTGCTTGTTATTATCCATGCGGAAAAGGATCTCGAAATTTTGGATTGGGCACGCGGAATTCGCAAAGTTGTCGGCATTCTCGCATGGGAATTGCCAGAACGTATTTTGGTAAAAGTTCTCGAACTCGATCTGCCTGTTCTCGTAGGCCACGTGGGTGAAGAGCAGTTGAGATCCCTGGTCAAATGGGGTGGAAAGAAAGTTAGTAATGACGTTGAGAAAGAGCGTGCTGAGCGTTTGGCTAAAATTGAAGAAACATTCCACGACGAGCCGTTGATTGCTGCCAATACTCAGTAGAGGGTCAGATGTCTGGCCAATTGTCCGCTGCATTCTCGCAATTCCAGTAATGTGCAATTTCAGGCCAGAATTAGCTAAAAAATTGAGGTATATAAGGCGTTAAGTCGCGTCGTTTTTGTGACGATTTAAGGACATTATTAGGGATTTGGTTCTGTCTATTCCGGTCATGGACGACTCGTTTCGGCTGACAGATAAGTGTCAGATAGGAGGTGTGGTGTGATTAAAAAGAAAGACAAGAGCAAAGATGAGTCTCACCCCAAAAAGGGAAAGGACAGCATTTCCGATCCAGAATTACAAACATTAGTAGGCATTGAAGTTGATGGAACTGAAGTCCATGTTGCATATGTGGAAGGCAATGGAACTGTTCATGTCGAACATTTTCGCGAGCTCTCGTCCGTTAAAGCTCTTGATGCTGCACTCAATTCGATACCTCCACGTGCAGAAATTGTGCGTGTTGCATTTACGGGCGGCCGTCAATATGTTCGTCGAGTAGAAGTTCCTGTTGTTCCTGAACGAGCAATGCGTGCCGCCATGATGGCAATCGCTGAAGAAAATTTACCTATTGTTCCTGGTGCAGCTTCAGTCGCAGGACTTATTATCGGAAATCCAGATACTGGTCGCGATATTGACGATCCGCGAGGAGCATCCAAAGCGATCAATATGGTGATCGCAGCAGTTGAATCTGATGATCTTGATCCCGTCTGGCATCGTCTCGGTGGGCGTCGAGCGCCTATCACTTCTGCTTCTTTTCTTCTTCCTGCCGATGGGCTTTACCTCAGAGTTGCACGTGCCACATCAGAAATGATTATTCTTCGCGGCGGAGTCCCCCTTCTTGCTCGCGCGCTTCGTGTAGGTGGTCTCGATGAACTCGAGCGTCGTATACGAGCGGGAGAACAATCCTCAGTTGCTCCTTCCTTTGATAGTGCAGTTGAAAACTCGGACGATGGAAAAAGTGCAGCCGAAATAACAGACTCCTATCTCGATGAATTAGTGACGGAATTTCGCAAAACGCTGGTATTTTGGAAACGAGAAGGAACAGAAGTCCCCTCCGATATTATCGTTTTGGGTGTTGGCGCGACTATTCCCACACTTCTCACGCGAGTTCGTGATGCTGGCTTTAACATCAGTCCGATCCCCGAACCTCGTGATGTTCACTTGGCTATGGCTGACCATGAAAAACCAGTTGCTTTCCAAGCCCTTGCTGCTGCATATTCCGATTTTTCTCAGCAGCCATATGCTATTTTGCCAAACCCTGTTTATGATGCACAAAAACTTGCTGCGAAGGCGAAAGCAAAACAGCGTACCGTTATGACGATGAGCGCAGGTGTTATTGCGGTCATTCTTGCACTTGCAATTATTCCTTTAGGGTATGCAAAAACTCGTGAGGCGCTTGCCACATCGTCAAAAAATGAAGCAGAAAAAAACATTATCAAATTTAGACCGCTCATTTTTGCCAACGATCAACTAGCAGCAGGTGAAAGTGCAGTAGAAGCATTAGAAACAAGTGTTCCTGCATATACGAAGGTTATTTGCTCTGTGTTGAGTTCTGCACCGGCTCAATACCCTACAGATTTCAAGAGTCTTGCGATAGCGACGACCGAAACAGGGACCTCCGTTGATATGTCAGTTTCTGTCAACGACGGAACACCCGGCTTCGAGGTTATAGGTGATTGGGAGACTCGTTTGCAAAAAACGATTAGCTCTCAGGACATTACAGTTGGATCGTTCAGATTCAATTCCGATCTCCAAACAAAAGATGCTTCCTTTCGATGGGTGGATCCCATTGCACTTGAGGCATTTAAAGTTCCGAATGTACAAAGCTGCGAAGGATATAAAGATGGTCTTTCAGAACGTCAGCTCAAGAGAATCGAAATGGGTTATGACTCAAATGATGAAACAGTAACTTTCAACGGTCAAGGAAAATTGGTATTCGCCAAAAATGGAAAAATAGCTCCTGATCTGACTGCAACCTCCACAACGACAACCACGTCTACGACTAAGCCTAAGGGAACGACGACTACAACCGTTCCTGTCACAACAACGGGAGGTGTAGTCCAATGAACAAGCGGGAACGTAAACTCTCTTTTCTCCTTATCATTTGTGTAGGTGTTCTTTTGCTGGCTTTCTTTGCAATGGTCATCCTTCCACAATATCAAGCAATGTCGAAGAAAGCCGATGAAGCTACGGTTGCGAAAAACAATGCAGAGAAAGCGTTGAAGTCAGCACAGGAGTTGAAGAAGAAAGAAAAGAATATCACTACTCGATTAGTGAATTTAAAGTCACGTATTCCAAGCTCGTTGGAACTTTCCAATGTTATTAATCGCATTGGTGAACGCGCTGTACAAAATAATTTGCAATGGCTTCAGGGTACACCTGAAACCACTGCTGTGGCAGCGCCCGCAGCAGTCGCTGATCCGGCAGCTGTACAAGGTGATGCTCAGGCAATTACTGAGGCTCCCCAGCTAAATCGTCACGACTTCAGTATCATCGTTCAAGGCTCTATGGATGATTTTATTCAGTTCATGGCTGATCTAACCGATACAAGCATCGGTCGAATTATTGTGATCAACTCGCTTGATGTTCAATTTCAATCCGGCAAACAATTGATCCAAGCCACACTCAAGTTACAAGTTATTGGATGGGATCAAGGTGCCGATATTGGTTCTGATGGATGTATTACGGATACCGGAACTCCTACAACCAATAATCCTAACGATCCAGCATGTAACCGCACTACTGTCACGGACTAATCCAAGAAAGGCTTGAACGGATGACCATGTCGACACATCAGAACGAGGATGAGAAAGAGATAGAACCGGACGGTTCTCTCGTTCCTGCTGTCATAGAATCAGATGGTTCTCTCGTTCCGGTTTCTGGCGAGAGTTCCCACGAAGGTTTGATGACTTCATCGGCTGGAACGACTCTCATGATCAATGAGGACTTTCTTTCGTTTGTTGATGCCTTGGAAAAAGCAGGGTATGACGACCGTGATCGAGCAATGAAGGCAATCGAAGCAGGTAAGCATTTCGGAATTCGTCCCCTCCGTGCATTATTGAGATCAGGAGTTCCCCTCGAAACCCTTGAGCGTGCAGCGTGGATTAAGCAGGGGTATGAAACTGTTGATGTGACACTCGCGATGGTTGATCGAGATCGTTTTGCACAGATTCCTATTGCAAGCGCGAAGAGGCTTGTTGCCGTCCCACTTAAGACAGACGATGATCATCTTCGGATTGCCGTTGCAGACCCAACAAACATCGACGTGCTCGATGATATCGAACAACTTTTTGTTGGCGAAGACATTGAACTTGTTGTCGCAGAGCCTGCAGCAATCCGTGATGTGCTGACAATCTTGGAGGCGCGAGGACGTACCGATGAAATCCAAGTTGACCTCGACAAAGTTCAAGAAGAAGTAACAATTAAAGATAGCGGGAGTGATGGAAAAATTGCTCGCCTGGTTAACACGCTTGTTGAAAATGCCGCACAACAAGGAGCATCAGATATTCATATTGAACCCGATGGAACGGACGTTCTTGTGCGATACCGCATTGATGGGGTTTTGCACATCGTGACTAAATACCCCATAGCAACAACCTCAGGAATTATTAATCGCCTTAAGGTCATTGGTGGACTCGACGTAGGTGAACGACGTGTTCCACAAGATGGACGTTTTGATATTGAAATAGAACATCGTGCAATTGATATTCGACTTGTGACGCTTCCGACAAGCTGGGGAGTGGAAGGTGCTGTCATGCGTCTGCTCGATAGAGGAAGCAAGGTTGCCAAGTTAGAAGACTTGGGGTATTCACAACAGGTGCTTGATAGTTATATTCCACTTATCACTGCAACACAGGGAACACTATTGGCAACGGGGCCTACTGGATCGGGAAAAACGACAACTCTGTATGCAACGCTTGAACGCATCGCGACACCAGACATTAAAGTTCTTACTGTTGAAGACCCTGTGGAGTATCGTTTCCAGGGAATCACGCAAGTGCAGGTGAACACCAAGGCTGGAATGACATTCCCACGGGCACTGCGAGCTTTTATGCGTGCAGACCCCGATGTGATTCTTGTTGGTGAGATGCGTGATGGCGAGACAGCATCCATTGGAATTCAAGCTGCTTTAACGGGACACTTTGTGCTTTCGACTGTTCACGCCAACTCGGCATCTGCTGTTCCCACACGACTAATTGACATGGGTGTCGAACCTTTTCTTGTTGCATCGTCTTTGCGAGGAGTTATCTCACAACGATTGGTGAGAAAACTATGTGACAAATGTTATGAGCCCATCAAAGTGAGTGATGCAATTAAACGGGCATTTCCTTGGATAGGCGATCCACCCAAAGTTCTATATAAGGCACATGAAGAGGGGTGCGGACATTGTCATCGCACGGGGTATACCGGTCGCACAACTTTGGCTGAAGTTCTTCATATTGATGATGATATTGCTCAACTTATTTCTCGCAATGCAACGGCACACGAAGTGGAAGCATTGGCTGTTCAATCAGGGATGGTAACTATTTTGCAGGATGGATTGACTCGTGCTGCACAGGGAATTACGTCGATTGATGAGCTTTCACGGGTGGTGGGTTAAATGTCAGGATCATATACATACGAAGCGTTTACGCGATCGGGTGATGAAATTCACGGTTCTATTGAAGCGGAGAATGAGTCCGAAGTGCGGACAGTTCTTGGCCAGCAAAATCTTCTCGTAATGAAAGTTAACCAAATCGGGGGCGATTCCTTAGCTAAAAAAGAATTTAACCTACGTAAGAAAGCAAGCGTAAAAGATATTGCATGGCTCGCACGCTCGCTTGCCACAACACAGGCATCAGGTCTACCTGTCTATCCTGCTCTCGCGATCCTTGCGCGTCAAAGAGCAAAAGAACCCATCGGTAAAATTTTGACACGCGTGCATAAAAAAGTGGGTGACGGTGCTTCTCTTACTGGCGCCTTTCGTGAAGAAAGCGATAAGGTTGGAGAGCTTTCCTGTGCCATGATCGAAGCAGGCGAGGTTTCTGGTCGTCTTGATGAATCTCTTGAACATTTAGCAACGATTACAGAATCACGTCTGAGAATTAAGCGCAAAATTCGCTCGGCAATGATGTATCCCATCGTCGTCATTTTTATTGCAGGTTCGATGGCCACAGGGATGCTCACCATGATTGTTCCACAATTTGAAGAGATTTATTCTCAGCTTGGTGGACAGTTGCCTCTTCCTACCCGAATCGTTATTGGTCTCAGCCACCTTATGATCAAATTGTGGTGGGCTTACCCGCTTGTATTAGCAGGGATTGTCGCTACCGTGGTGCAGTTCCAACGCTCTCCAAAATTGAAGTTGAAATGGCATAAAGCCATATTGAAGTTTCCGATATTTGGCAAACTTATTCATAAAGCTGCGTTTGCTCGCTTAACTCTTGTTCTTTCTTCGCTCATGAACTCAGGGGTGGGTCTATTAGAAGCCCTTACATTGGCAGGGAATGCGTCAGGTAATATGGCAGTTGCGGAAGCTCTCCAACGGGTACACGACAAAGTTCGCGAAGGAAGCTCACTTGCTGCTGCAATGAAAGGTGAACCATTAGTTCCTGAAGTGATGACGGAACTTGTAAGCATGGGAGAAGATACAGGTACGGTGCCTTCTTTGCTGGATCGGTATGGAAAGACGTTGGATGATGAAGTAACAACTGCAGTGGATGGGCTCACTTCACTGATGGAACCTCTCTTAATTGTGGTTTTGGGTGGAATCATTGGAAGTCTTGTAGTGGCATTCTGGCTTCCCATTCTGAATGCTCCCAAACTTATTGAACAACAAGGTGGATAAAAGCTTGGTCTTAGCTTCAGAGACGCCGTTCCGCTAGCATATCCCAACTGTGTCATTGACATATAGGGCGGTGTAGCCGAGCGGTTCAGGCACAGGTTTGCAAAACCTGGGACACGGGTTCGAATCCCGTCACCGCCTCCCTTGTCCTATTATCGAAGCACCGGCAAAGCCGGATGCTTCTGGCGGTCGCTCCTCCGATCGCTCCCTGTGATTTATATCGCAATGCTGGCAGAGCCA
>CALMUU010000165.1 GCA_937872965.1 uncultured Actinomycetes bacterium | reverse complement strand
AAGTTGTTGAAGAAGAAGTTGCGCACTCGACCGAAGAAAATAGTTCGGGCGCAATTAAAGATGAGTTAGATGATCTTCTTGATGAAATCGATGACGTCTTAGAAACCAACGCTGAAGAGTTTGTCAAGAACTATGTGCAAAAGGGCGGAGAATAGATTCACCCTCGTCATTCTGAGGCTTTGCCGAAGAATCTCAACGTTCGGTGTTTCTTTGAGAAGATCCTTCGCTTCACTCAGGATGACACGAGAAAAGATCGTTTTCATTCAATCTCTTTACCCGATAGACTGAGCTATATGTTCTCGCGATTTATCCTTATTAATTTTCCTGGCTTGGGCGTCGGTGATGTTCGCAACAGCTCTGGATCAGACCACAGCCTCGAACAATTACTGAAATACGTATATGACCAACAACTGGTTTTCGATCTCTCCGGTCTGGAATCGATTGGTTTTGATGCCTTTGTTCGCTACGACGGAGCACAAGCTCGTAAATCTTCCGTCACTGCTCGACTGGCTTCGCGAAAGATCTACGGAGAAGATGATTTCGCTGCGTTGAACGAATTGGGCGGGGGAGATGAAAATCATTTACCCGTTTTTTCTGAATTTTCGCAAAGTTCATCCGAGGAACCAGGTGATGACATATTTTTGATTTCCATCGGCGCGGATGAATCTTTGGTCCCTGCATACGAGCACATCATCACAGCTTCAGATGCACAGACAAAAGACGAGCTTATTGATGTCATTAGTGCACCATTGGTTCGCAATGAGTGTGTCGTCGTAACGCTTGGCGATTTTCGCGAGGCAGCGCTCGAAGGTAATCCAACATTTGCTGCAGCTTGTCTAGCGCACTTATCCAAAACGGTTTCCGACATCATGCCTTTGCTTGGATCAGCCGACGGACTGCTCGTACTTTCCACTACCTCAATCGATGCCACTGCAACAAAGCCTGAATTTCGCAATGAGCTCACTCCCATGATGTTCCATGCGCCTATGGGGCAAATTCATGACCTTGGCCTTCGTCTCCTTGCTGATGTTGGCCCCTCAATTGCTGAATTCTTTGGTCGTGATCGAACATCTTTCATCGGTGCATCTATGGGAAAATGGATGGCTGTTCAAGAGAATCCACAGGAGCAGCCTCAAACGCCGATACACTCTTAGGCGTATGGATATAACACATTTCAACCCAACTACTGACCCTGGTACATCATTTACAGAATATCTGCGAATAGCACAGCCAGAGTTACTTCCCAACTTTATGGCGCATCACGTAGATTCACTGGATCCTGAACAGCATGTGCATGCCACGACAGTTGTAGCGATGCGTTTTGCAGATGGGGTTATCATGGCGGGCGACCGCCGAGCGACAATCGGACATACAATTGCATATCGTAAAATGGACAAAGTAATTCCCGCAGACTCTCATTCAGGTATTGCAATTTCAGGTTCCGCGGATCTTGCAATGAACATCGTCAAATTATTTCAAGTTGAACTTGAACACTACGAGAAGATGGCTGGAATGCAACTTAGTTTCGAAGGAAAAGCGAATCTATTATCTCAATTTGTCCGTGGAAACTTTTCTATGCTTGCTCAAGGTTTTGCTGTAATCCCATTATTTGCCGGTTACGACCTCGCCCATAAAACAGGCCGCGTTTTAACCTATGGAGGTTTGGGTGGTCGCTATGAAGAATATGAATTCGTCGCAACGGGCTCAGGTTCTGTTCAGGCACGCAACTGGATTAAAGCATCGTATAAGAGTGACCTTTCTGAAGTTGATGCTATCGATATCGCAATTCGTTCTTTGTTCGCAGCTGCAGACGAGGATGCGGCAACAGGGGGTCCTGATCTCGTTCGCAAAATTTTTCCAACGATTGCCGTTATTACCGATGAAGGATATAGGGCGATGGATGATGTTCTTGTTGAGGCTAGGGCTATTTCGCTTCTCGCAGGACCAGAACAAGGTGGTGACCAATAATGACAATGCCTTTTTATGTTTCTCCTGA
>CALMUU010000164.1 GCA_937872965.1 uncultured Actinomycetes bacterium | reverse complement strand
GAAATGGTTGGGCGTACTGGATATCAATACAATAAGATATCAGCACATGAAAAAGTGTTTCCTTCCAATATCTATATTGGTTTTTATTCTGGCTATTTCTTCCTGCTCAACTGATCAGGAAGAACAGTCTGCAAAAAAAGCAGAGACTAAGACAAAGACTGAAACAAAATGGCACTTTCAAGTCTATCTAAATGCCGATGCATCTGAGGAAGAGATGCGCGAAGTTGAACAGTCCATCGATGACTATGTTAAAAAACAAGTGGATGCGAAATACGACTATCGCGATAAACAAGAAGCATTCGCGGATTGGCAAGAAGCGTTAGTAGACGATCCTGAAATGCTCAGTGAGGTAACGCTCGAGAACACTCCTGCAGATTTTCTCATTATTATTTATTCTGATAAAAAGCCTGATATGAAAAACTTAGTAAACGATCTATATGAATTAAGTGGTGTAGAGAAGATATCCGAGATTACTAAAGCGCCTAAAGCCTCCGATAAGCCCGCGCCTGGTACGAATTTCAAAGTTGAAATATTTATGGAAGTCAAAGCTACCGATCTCCAAATCAACGTGGTAAATGAAATGTTGATGAATGATAAAAGTTCAGGATTAATTAGCAAAACTACTTATATCAACAAGTGGGATGCAACCAGAATCTTTAATGAACTAGATCTACCCTACACATACTATCAAGAAGCCGACGACTTACCCGTAAGCTTTTTGATTACAACACCGACAGGTGACGCAGCCACAGCTGATATGGTGAAAAAAAATACAGGAATGTTGATGGTGTTGCTAAACTTGCAAAAATCGATACGGAACACAAAGAATATTTCGATAAAGAAAAGTTCTTAAGCACTAACCCAAAATTACGTTAGGTTAACTTATTTCAGGTTCAAGTCGGGTGGCGTAGTTAAAAACGAATAGCGGAATCTGCATATCTACTGTTTCTCTCAACATTGTTCGCAAGAATACTCAGTTCCCCTATTCGTGCTATACATTCCTCAAAACGGTTTCAATCAGAAATGGTGGGGCGCACCACTTAAGAGAAAATTGGCAGTTCCTTGCTTTCAAAGAAATTAATGAAAGATACGGCGCGGATCTCAATGTCACCAAAGTTTTCAACGAAATCTTCGTCCAGCGTAACGATATATCCGACTTTATTTTTGAGGTAGAAGTGGTCGTCAAAAAACTTTAATAAAGCAGATACTTCGCGTTCGTACGTAGCAGATCTCTGCGACTTCGAATTGAGCCGATAGCAAGCTTGAATAGGGATGGCATCGTTACCTTCAGAAATGCCTCCTACTGGACACATTTAAAGTGTCCAGTAGGAGGCCGGATTAACTTGCCTGTAGGCCCTAAACCCGAGTGGCGAGATTGGTACTCAGAATGGCCATTTCACATCCGTAAGGTTAAGGAAGAAAAAATCAAAGATACTCCATTAACCGACTCTTCAAAGCGATTCCAACTCGATATGGTGGGGTGTACGACTATCTAGTTATATTCTCGGATATTTCAATACTCTGTTTATCGTAGAATTAATGCATATGAATAGTTCGAAAATGCATGACGATGAAATCGATATTGATGAAGAGCTTGTCCAGAACTTAATTGCAACACAATTTCCACAATGGAAAGAACTTTTCATTAAACCAGTTGCTTCTACAGGTACCGATAACGCACTTTTCATGCTAGGAGAAGAGTTAGTAATTCGCCTCCCGCGCATAAATACTGCACTAGAGCTTATCGATAAAGAAAATGTGTGGCTTCCGATCCTCGCCCCACAATTACCTACGCCCATTCCTACACCTGTCGCGCAAGGCAAACCGTCAGAGGAGTATCCCTGGAATTGGTCTATCTTGCAATGGATGTCTGGGAATATTGTCACACATGACGAAGATCTATTTAGTGTTGCACAGGATTTGGCGCAGTTCATTAATGCATTAAGAGCAATCGATCCAGCAAAAGGTCGTGCACTCAACGTAAACAATAATGCTAGAGGTGCACCTCTTCTTACACGCGATACCGAAGTGCGACAAGCAGTAGAACAACTTACAAACGAAATTGATACTTCGTTGGCAATCGAACTCTGGGAGTCTGCCTTAAGAACACCTGAATACACGGCTGAGCCTTCATGGATTCATGGTGATCTTCAACCCGGAAATATTCTCGTCAGTAACGGAAAGCTCAGCGGCGTTATTGACTTTGGATGTCTAGGAATTGGAGATCCAGCATGTGACTTGATCCCAGCATGGACCCTTTTTTCTTCTGAAAACCGGATGAAGTTTCGTGACGCACTTGATGTGGATGATGCGATGTGGGATCGCGGGCGTGGATGGGCATTATCGATAGCTTTAATAGCGCTCCCCTATTATCTTCATTCCAGCCCTTTCATCACACGTCTGTCAAGATTCACAATCGAACAAGTTTTTACAGACGTGACCTAACTTCGAAATGTTAGCCACCCACTCCTCAAACCGATTTCAATCAGAAATGCTGGGGCGTACAACTCTCGTCGAAACAAATGAATTAAAGACTGACGGCTACTCCCTCAGAAAGCCTTCAACATCTCGAACGAATCCATCTTCTAGAAATTTTGCAGATACAGGATGTGGGTTATTCAAACCTTCGAATCTACAAAGCATTGCTGAATGAATTGCCAATACTTTCTCATCAAAATCTTCAATATCGCGTTTCACAGAATCCCATTCATAACCTTCCAGAGCAACAACTCTTACACAAGGGTAAGATACTCCGTTGACAAAACCCCTAGATACTCCATAACCTTTAATCCATGGATACTGGCCTGCTAAATCTTTTAGCATTTCTAATTGTTTATGCGTAAGGCCATGTTCCGTTGTCTGTTCAGCAATATCAAAATGATGTAAGTCGTATGCGTACAGCGTGCCTTTGATACGAGCAGTATCTACAATTAATCTCAGATTAGAGGTATTTATATGATGCGCAATAGAGTCCGAAATGACAAAGACCTCAAAATCTGATCTATATGCCGTAATCAAGAGTTCTCCAAATGGCAGTGAAGCTAAAAAAGTACCATCCTCAGGTTCTATCCCATCCGTTTCACAGAAAGACAGCGAACACGGGTACACGCCTTGAAAGTCAACCATTTTTACTACAGTTCGGATTTCTTCATCACCTTCGAATGCATTCCTCTGCTCTGCTTTTGAAAAAACCTCGACTCGCACCCGAGCTAATTCATTAGGTACATCAGGAACAATCCCTCGATCTAACGCATTAAAAAATATCTGTAACTGAAAATCCATCAGTTAATTGTAATCTTAAGATGATTTACAGTCAACGTGATTCAGATTTACTATGAAGGTTCAAGTCATAAAAGGTAGTTAGAAATCGGTTTCTTTGTTTCCAACATTGCATCAATTCCTGTATCCTGAACGAGCACACTCAAGCCACTAATACCTGTTACCCACTCCTCAAACCGATTCCAATCAGAAATGCCGAGGCGTACCACCATCTATAACCGCGTCGGAAGATATAGCATGCTTTTATAATGCAAACTTGCTAAAAAAAATCTCTATGTCTAACGGCCTTGTTTACGATAAAGAGCAACTTCGCACAGTTTGCGAAAAATACTCTGTAATCGAGCTCCGGATCTTTGGTTCATACGCGCGAGGAACAGCAGATCAAGAATCTGATGTTGACATTCTTTATCGATTCAAAGATATACGCACATTGGGCTGGAGTTTTTTTGATTTTTGCGATGAGTTAGAAACCATATTTAACCGTAAAGTAGATGTCGTTCCGCTCGATTTTGTACCTGATGAATACGTAGACATTATGATTACACCGTCGGTGGAACTATATCGTGCTGCCTGAAAATCTCACAAACGATTCTCTCAATCTCCATGCAATTGTGAGTTTTGCGAACGTATAGCTGAAGAATCAGAAAAAGTTTCTGAAGCTGAATTTCTTGCCAGCGTACCATCTCAAGAAATGATCTTATGGAATATCGTCAAAATCGGTGAAGCGGCTGCAAGAATTACTCATAAGTGGAATGAAGAACATCCCAACATTGATTTCAAAGGCCCCATAGCCATGCGACATAAAGTGGCACACGGATATGATGTTCTCGATCTTTCATTTGTGTATTCAATAGCAAAAACAAAAATCCCTGAACTGCGAACATCTATCTTGGCAACGTTCGAGTAATTGCACATTAAATTTTCACGTTTTGAAAATCCACCTTGGATGTACGACTATTTTGCGACTATAAAGCGACCACGTTTAGCCGTAGATAACGAATTATTCATAGTGTTGAAACCAACTTCCATTATCAGCGAAACAAAGGATCTTGCAGCATTTGAGTCAATGTGGCTCCAATCTGAAATGGTGGGGTGTACCAAATATTCTCAACAATTTAATAACGTTCACCGGCTGTAGCGCCTTGCGGGACGGCTTCATCCAGACGTGTTATTTCTTCAGCTGTTAGCTCAATCTTGGTTGCAGCAATATTTTCTTCCAAGTATTTTATATGTTTAGTACCGGGAATCGGCACAATATCATCGCCTTGGGCTAGTACCCAAGCCAGCGCGACTTGACCTGGGTTCACACCCTTATCATCAGCAATTCGTTTAACCTTTTCAACGAGTTCAAGATTTTTGTAAAAGTTATCACCTTGAAATCGAGGCTGCGTTCTACGCCAATCATCTTCTGGTATATCTTCTGGCTTGTTCCATCGGCCAGTTAAAAAACCCCGACCTAGTGGACTATAGGCTACAAACCCAATGCCGAGATCTCGCACAATATCGAGAATCTCTGTTTCGGGATCACGCGACCACAGCGAATACTCGGTTTGGAGAGCAGTAATTTTGTGGACTTTGGCAGCAGCGCAAATGCTGTCGGGATCAGCTTCGCTCAAACCTATATATCGCACTTTTCCTTCAGCCACCAGTTCAGCCATCGCTCCAATCGTATCTTCTATAGGTACATCAGGATCAATGCGATGCTGAAAATACAAATCAATGTAATCAACACCAAGACGCTGCAAACTGGCTTCGCATGCTTTGCGGACGTACGAAGGTTGGCCATTCAATTTCCAGGTTCGATTGCCATCATCATCAATCTCTACACCAAATTTTGTCGACACAACAACTTGATCGCGGCGACCCTTGATTGCTTTGCCGATCAACTGTTCGTTTGTTAATGGGCCGTACATGTCGGCCGTGTCCAACAAATTGACGCCATGATCTAAGGCATAGTGAATAACGGCAATTGCTTCTTGTTCACTAGCTGCACCATAAAAGTCGCTCATTCCCATACAGCCGAGACCGATCGCTGAAACCGTTAACTCGCCACCTAAAACACGTGTGCCCATAGTTCTCCCTAGCTGATACTGAAGTTACATTTTCTTCAGCGGATTATTTCCATTTAGATTAACGCGCGATCTAATGAATCTCACTTCTTCACAATACATTAGCAATCAATTCATTTAACCCACACGCCCACTCTTCAAAGCGGTAGTAGTCAGCAATGGCTGGATGTACAAATTTGCAAAAAGTCAGATCTTGAAGCCAATGCGTATGATTCTAGTTCCCCTCTGGGAGTTGTTTATTTCCGATAAGTAATCCGAGATTTATCGGCAAAGAAATTGCCATTTGCTGAACAGGTACTATCCAGCTTGCTACAGCGGGCGAGCTAATAGTGCCGAGCAGAAAGATCGATGCGAGGAAATTAATGCGCCAAGGAAGAGCAGTTTCTGTATTGGAATAACGAAAAGTTTTGATTGCAAGTGGAAGAAAAACAATAACGTTTGTAATTGCTACAACAATAAGATTTGCTTTAGGGTCTTTCACAATGATCCATGCAATGATCCCGAGAATAAATCCACATGCTGAAATCTTGTCCGGTGTCGCTATATAGAAGCGACGATTTCGCAACGAAATAATACAAATGCCCAATGCACATACGCTGCCTACCGTAATGAAAGGTACTGCTCCCCAGGATTCTTTCAAAATGAGTGAAATAAGTATGGAAAGATTAATGAGAAACGATAAAAAGAACGTCACAATACTTGCAACGACTTTTCCTTTTGCGACATCAATTGTGTACCACATAACGCTTACAAGAAATGTAAGACTTGCAAGAAACCCAAAGAAGGCCGAAACGCTCATCGCGAGAATCTAACACTCTTCTGCTCTGTCAATGAAAGAACTCAACTCTCCAATGCCATTTACCCACTCCTTTATCCAGTTTCAATCAGAAGTGGTTGGGTGTGACTATGAAACCTGACAATTGAGTTAGTTGTTAGTTTGTTATAGTTCGCATATGTCAAAACAAATTCTATTAATAGGCGGGATGCCTACCGCCGGTAAATCAACAATTGCCGAAAAGCTTTCCAATCATCTTAATCTGCCTTGGGTTTCCACTGACCAAATAGGAGCAATACTGCGAGCAGTTGCTACCAGAGAAAAATATCCAAAATTATTTACCTGGGAAGACTATGACGGCTTTCAATATTTGAATGAATATCCTGCCGATGAACTTGCGGACAGGGAGTTCGCAAAAAGTGAGGCAGTTTGGCTTGGTGTACGAAAGTTCATTAAAGAAGATTATACCTGGAACGACGGTTTTATTATTGAAGGCGATGACATACTGCCCCATTTGGTAGCCCAAGATTTTTCCGATGTAAGTAATGTTAAAGCCGTGTTCATTGGCGACGATGATATTGAACGTGTTCGTAATGTGGTGTTCACTAGAAACTTTGTAGGGGACGATGTCAGTACTTACTCGGATGATGTCAAAGAAAAAGAAGTTGAATGGATACTTAACTATGGCAAAAAATTAAAAAACCAAGTACTGAAATACACAATGCCTTGGGTTGAAGTTGACAAGAGTGAGCACGATTTGGAAAAAGTGCTTACAGCTCTAGAACTAAGTGAATAGCTAGGCTCAAATGCCTTCTTGCGAGAGTATAAACACTCTTGTATCAGAGCTGATCAGCCAAATTCATAAATGAACCTGGTTCCGTGACCTTAGCAACCCATTCTTCAAAGCGGTTCCAATCAGAGACAGTTGGGCGTGCCATTTCCCATGAACTGTTACCTATTGCTTTTTGCTTCATGGATTTTTTGAGAATATCCACACATGCAAGGAAGGACAGGCTCGCGTTGCCGTTCTTGTTCTAGCCGTAGTCTCTCACGAATCTCCCTGTCTGTTGGTTTGAACGTACGGTAATACTCTTTCGCACTCATAGACATATTCGACCATGGCCATACGACAAAAACGTATTAGCCTTAAATACATGTGTGGTCGAATGGCTATTGTCGTACGTGAAGCAGCAATTGCGCAAAGATTGAAAGCATTTATTGAGATGAATGTATTAATCACTCCTCCACAACCTGGAACGAAACCACCAGAACCTTCATATAACGTTGCACCAAGTGCCCCTATACCTGTCGTCTCCGAAAAAGAGGATCACATTCAGATAGATACATATCGCTGGGGGCTCATCCCACACTGGGCCAAGGATGACTCCATGGCAAACAAATGCTTCAATGCCCGTTCTGAAACCATGGCAGAAAAACCAACGTTTCGATCAGCATTCAAAAAATCACGTTGTGTAATCCCTATCAGTGGATACTACGAATGGAAACAAGATAGCGATGGCATAAAACACCCGATGTACATCCACGGCGAAAACGACGACTTAATATATTTAGCAGGTCTTTGCGAAACCACGACACAATCAGCCACAGTAATCACACGCGAAGCACATGGGGCACTGAAAGAAATACATGACAGACAACCAATTGCACTCAATCACGATGAAATAGAAGACTGGCTCAACCCGCACGCAGCCCCTGAAGACTTATTGGCGCTCATACAAGCGTCCAAAGGCCATTTAACAGCTTACGAAGTGTCAACAGCAGTCAACAACGTCAGAAACAACAGCAAGGATCTACTGACACCGCTTTAGAGCAAGGTTCAAGTCGGCCGACATAGTTACGAACAACACAAGAAATTATCACTTTCCAGGCCGTTCCCACTACCAACTAACAAAGAACTCAACTCATCAATCCCGTTTAACCAATACTCAAAGCGGTTCCGATCAGAAATAGGGGTACTGGCTCGAACTCAAAATGCGCGATTTATTTACATAGTAATATTTCATCATGTTTGTAGATGAAACAATCACATATCTCGAAATGAAATCTCCCGATGAATTGGTAGCCGGCAAACAACCCCCTTCGCACGTTGAAATCAAGCGTCAATATGTAGATTCCCTCAATCGGGTACGTAAAACATACGAAGGCATAGGTAAACCACTTTACTGGCTTGCTCGACCTGAATGGCCAGAAAGCGAGTGGAGGGATTTACTCGGTAAAGAAAACTTGTATTCTCTTTTGATATACGTAGAAGGCAACATTGCTGGAATGATTGAATTAAAAGCTGAGGGTGAAGGTAGTACGGAGTTATCGGTATTTGGCCTATTACCTATATATATCGGCAAAGGATATGGTGGGTATGCACTTACCCTTGCTATTGAAAAGGCATGGGATATTGAACAGCCCGATGGCTCCAGTACTCGACGAGTTTGGGTAAATACTTCGACGATGGATCATCGACACGCAATCACAAATTACAAAGCACGAGGCTTTGTCCCATATAAAACAGAGGACAAGCAACGCGAAATTCCTGATGATCCACAGATTACAGACATAGATAATTAAACCTCATCAAACCTTGCATCCACACCTCGTAGCGGTTCTAATTCTATATGGTGGGGTGTACCAGTATTTTCGTACATGTATAATCTTTCTTCATGACTCCAAAAATTCCATGGTCACTTACCCATCAAGAGGGTAATTCGAATATTGAGTTGTGGCTGTTACATGGATTAGGCGATTCTTCGTCCATTTGGAGTTTTCTCTTTTCACATCCCCAAATGTCGAATATAAGCATGACCGCTATCGATCTTCCAGGGTTTGGCAAAACGCCTCCTTCTACCAGTTCATCTCTCGATGATCTTGTGGAAGGAATATACAACCAGATTGATGAACACCGAAAGACTGAGTCTGTTGTCGTTATCGGACACTCCCTTGGAGGTGACATAGGAACACTGCTGGCCTATCGCTATCCAGACCTATTAAGTGGATTCATCAACGTAGAAGGGAATCTGACAGATGCAGATACTTTCATTTCGAAAAAGGCTGCTCTCACTCAGAATTTTGATCAATGGTTTGCTCAATTCAAAATAGAAATCGCTGAATTAATTTCAGAAGGAAAAGTTCCTGAAAGCTATATAAGAAGTCTCAACCAATGCGATCCCCAAGCATTTCATAACCTCGCACAAGATGTCATCGAGATCTCCGGCAACGAGTTAGGGAGAACATACGAATCACTTCCTTTGAAAAAATCATTCTGGTATGGAACTTCATCTCTCTCCCAAGAATCATTGGACTTCGCGAAGAAAGCACAACTAGCAACAGTGCCCTATCAGGGCGCACATCACTGGCCAATGGCAGATACACCGGATCAATTCATAGAAAATATTCACAAATTTCTAGACGATTAAACCACTTAGACGGTTATACCAACGAGGCCACTCTTCGAACCGGTTCCAATGAGAAATGGTGGGGCGTACAACGATTATTCGGTAAGATCACCAACAACCGCGGTTCGTTCACCACCTGCATCACCAGTATTAACAACTGACGCAGGTTCAAGCAACAATACAAGTGCCTCATTTTTAGCTTTTGGACAATGACGTACACCTTGCGGAACAACAAAAATATCATTCGGCCCTAGAACAACATCTTCCTGGTTTTCAATCTGAATTGTGAGTTCGCCATTCAATACCAAAAACAGCTCATCTGTGTCATCGTGTTGGTGCCAGACAAATTCGCCTTGCACCTTGGCGATACGAGCTTCGTAGTTATTTACTCTTGCAACCGTTTTTGGGGACCAGTGGTCCGAGAATTGAGCGGCGGCTATATCAAGATTTAAAGGTTTCACACTCCAAGATTACTAGCCGCAGTTCGCTTAATCCATATAACCAAACATTAAAGCGGTTCCAACTCGATATGGTGGGGTGTACGAAAAACCGTATCTCTATATAGCTAGAGTATTCATACCGTATGAATATCGATACTTTTCTTGATCTAGTTGGCCCAATGCCAAATAAAACTGATCTGAATACGGAAGTTTTAGAATCTGTCGATTGCGGTTCATATACCCGTGAAAAGGTTGAATACAGCGTCGAGCTAAATGACCGTGTCCGAGCCTATGTTTGTATTCCAAAGAATATCGATGAGGGTGTTCCTGCCATATTTTGCCATCACCAACACAATGGTGAATTTGATTGGGGTAAAAGCGAAGTTGTCGGGCTCGTGGGCGATCCCGAACAAGCATATGCTGTTGAATTAGCAGAACGTGGATACATCACCTTGGCACCAGACGCGATTGCATTTGAAGAACGTAACTGGTCACCCGGAAGTGGTCGTGCCGAAATATTTGAATTGACATCACGCCTCATCAAAGGCAAAACACTCCTGGCGAAAGTTCTCCATGATATGTCTGTCGGCCTAGATTATCTAGAAACTCGTAAAGAAGTAGACAACAATCGAATTGGCTTCATAGGTCATTCATATGGCGGTCGAATGGCGATATGGTCCCCCGCTTTCGATAAGCGCATTAAAGTTTCTGTCTCGAATTGTGGATGCGTCAATTACAAAGACTCGCTCACGCATGATGCAGGCATCCAAGCTGAGTTTTGTGTTCCCAATTTCATTAACCACGGAGACATTGAAGACATCGTTCGCTTAATTGAACCAGCGGCCATATATATTTCTGCAACCGATGATGACAAATGGAGCCGAGGAGCACAGGGGATATTTGATTACGCACAATCCGCTTTTAAGCAAGGTAAAATTAACCTCAAGATTTGGCCAGGCAAACACATGTTTACAAAGGAAATGAGGGCCAGCGCATACGATTTTCTTGAGGAACATCTCTCAAATAATCTGGTCTAACTCATTTACTCCAGTTACCCACGCCTCAAAGCGGTTCCAATTCGAAATGGTCGGGTGTACAACACCTTAAATCGAAATGGACCCTTTTCCTTCAAGGACTTCAAGGGTTCGACCTACACACTCAAGTCAATTCGCATATTATTTTGATCAGCTGAGTAGGATATTGATCGCTACAAGTCGACTAAAGAAGGTAGAAATGGAAAATGCATTACTGTACGTTCATATTTTGTGCGCAGCAATTTGGCTCGGAGGAGCGGCTATATGTATCACCTTCTTGCTTTCAACTAAAAACTTAAGTCCTACTCAGGCAAAGCCGATTATTCAAAACGTTGCAAATCTCGGAAAATTTGTGTTTGGACCAGCTTCAATTCTTGTGTTAATTTCCGGCATCGGACTAATAAGCGTTGCTGGATGGAGTTTTTCAGATCTTTGGATAACCCTAGCCTTTACGGGAATCATC
>CALMUU010000163.1 GCA_937872965.1 uncultured Actinomycetes bacterium | reverse complement strand
ATCGAAGAAATGAGTTATCAAGCGCCAGGTGAACAACTTCACGCATTGCTAGGCCCTTGTATTTATCCCCTGAATTATGAATTTGACTCAGATCAGTTGAACGAACTCGCGAACCACTTGGGTGATCACGTTGTATCTCAAACAAAACAAGGGCAACCTGCATTCGATCTTCCCGCTGCGATTAAACACGAATGCGTAACAAGAAATGTAACTTATAGTGAACTCGGTATCGACACCTTTTCATCGCCCGACCATTTTTCCTACCGACGCGATGGAGTTACAGGCCGTCAAGCAGCAGTTGCGTGGTTGGCATAATCTATTCCTGCTGTGTGAGGTAGCTAACCTGGTGGTATGCCTATAGAACAAGACGACGTCCCGCGCGAAGTCATTGAAGCAAACTTGCAGCACGTTCGCGATGAAATTAATCAGGCGTGTGTCAATTCCAATCGTGATTCACGTGATATCACTCTTGTTGCAGTTACCAAAACGCAGACGACTACTACAATTCGTCACTGCATCGATCTTGGCTTAAATATTTTTGGTGAGAACCGCTACCAAGAACTTGATGCAAAGAAGATCGCTTTCGAATCCACGAAAAATATTAGCTGGCATTTCATTGGTCAGATTCAACGCAATAAGTTGGCTCGCATCGCAGCCAAAGCTGACGTGATTCACAGTATCGATAATCAGTGGCAAATCGATGTGTTGTCTCATTGTATTGCCAAACCAAAGCTTTTCATTCAGCTATCGAGTGGTGCTGCTGGTCATCGTGGGGGTGTAACACTCCATGACGCTCCTGATCTTTTAAACTATGCCCGCAACCATGGACGCGAAATCACAGGTGTCATGATGATGCCACCGGCCGATATTGATCCGGTCCCGTACTTTCGGAGCTGTCGTGATTTTGCCCATGATTATTCTCTGGATCAGATATCAATGGGAATGTCACACGATTATGTCCCAGCGATTGAGCAGGGATCCACAGTTATCCGTGTAGGCACAGCGCTTTTTGGCGAACGCAAACGATAGAAACCCACTCGATTTCTGCACGAACAGGCATAAACGCGCTACAATGGGTGGCTGTACTTATAAAGGGGTATGTCAATGTGGCGAAAAGCAATGGTTGCACTTGGTCTGCAGGATGATGAAGACGACGCGGATTTTATGGGGTACGACCTCACCGACGACGGGGATACATACCGGACACGAGAACAAAATACTGCCCGTGAACCCGACCGCATTACTCGTCCGAGCGCGATGCCCAGTTCACGAAACCGTGAAGCGCCAGCAGTTCGCACGATAGCAGCCGACGAACCAGTTCGACCATCGGCGATTCGTACAATGCCGATGACTGCGCCCGCATCACCCAGTGTTCATGTATGTGAACCGAAAAGTTTTAACGACGCACAAGAAGTAGGAGAGCGACTCAAGCTGGGTCGTCCTGTCATTATGAATTTGGGTGGACTTCCACGAGAACTTCAACGACGACTCATCGACTTCGCAAGTGGATTAGCTTTTGCTATCGACGGGTCTATGTCGCGGGTTGATGATCATGTTTTCTTATTGTCGCCGAACAATATGGACGTCTCGGCCGAGGAAAAGAATCGCATTGCTAATAGCGGCTTGTACTAGCCCTTTAGTCGAAGCACCGGCAAAGCCGGATGCTTCTCGCGGTCGCTCATCCTTCGCTCCCTGTGATTCATTAGTCGCAATGCTGGCAAAGCCAGACATTGCTCGCGGTCGCTCATCCTTCGCTCCCTGTGATTGATCGTAGCTACACACGCCATATCCGACTAGTCTGGTCTTGTGATTATTGATATTATTCTTCGGCTGCTCTTTGTCTTCCAGGTATTGCTCATCGTCTATGCGTTATTGAGTTGGTTTCCTCTGCGTCCGGGAGGTGTTCCTTCTCAGATATATGGAGTTTTGGATCGTCTCTTTAATCCCATTCTCTCCTTCTTACGAAGGTATATTCCTCCCATCGGCCGATTTGATCTCTCATTTCTTGTTCTCATCATGGGGATATGGTTACTCCAAAGCCTTTTATCTGCGTAGCATCGCTGAACACCGGCCGAGAAACATTGATCGGTAAAGGCTAAAGCGTGCGTACTTTGTTGGGCATTTGGGTGTAATATAACGCGCCATGAAGATTTCACCCCGCGAGCTCCGAGAAGCGAAGATCCCCTCTAAAGCCTTTGGTTTTAATCAGGATGTCGTTGATGCTCTCCTGGAACGTGCTGCGGATACTATTGAAGGTCTGATCGAGGAAAATCGACAGTTGTTCGAAGCTCTTGAACAGCTCCGTAATGAGGGCACATCCGCTCCGATGGCTGATCTTTTTAACGGAGTCAATATGCAGGCGGTGGCTGAGCCGGCTGGATCACCTGAACCAGAAGTGGCTGCGCCAGCCGTAGAAGAAGCTCCTCCTATTGCAGTTCCTGTTTCCGCTGCTGACATGTCAGAGAAGGAAGATCTCATTAATAAAACCCTTCTGTTGGCGCAAAGAACTGCTGATGAAACTCTCACCACAGCAAAAGCGCAGGCCGAAGAACTTGTTTCTGCTGCGCAAGCCAAAGCCGATGAACTTGTGGCCAACGCAGCTCGTGACGCTGAGAACTTGACTGGCAGTGCACAAGAACAAGCACAAAAAGATTTATTTGCAGCGCAAGAACAAGCACAAAAACTTGTTACTACTGCAGAAGCGCAGGCTAAAGAACTTGTTTCTGCTGCGCAAGCCAAAGCAGATTCTATTCATGCCCAAGAACGTGAAAATTTCACAGCGCTTATTGAACAGCTCAATGCCGAACGAGTGCAGCTGATTAGTGATATTCAAATTTTGCAGGGATTTGACCAAGAACATCGCAT
>CALMUU010000162.1 GCA_937872965.1 uncultured Actinomycetes bacterium | reverse complement strand
GGAGAAAACATGACTGTCATTTAAGCGAGGAAACAAAGGCTGAAATGGCCTCTTGAACACGAGAATACGACACTTCTTCTTTCGTCTTATTTGAGATTCCGACCAATAAAACCAGTCCGCCAAGCTCACCTTCGAGTGCATTTTTGCGAACTACATCTTTGACGCGTCTCTTAAATTTATTTCTCTTTACTGCATTTCCATATTTCCTTGAGACAGCACAGGCCAGGCGAACAGGGTCTCCCTGGTATTCATCTGGCTGAGCGTAACGAATCCACAAGGGAGAGTAGTGAAAGGATTTACCATCAGAAACATAGGCCCAGCCTGCTTTCCCTCGGATTTTCCACAGAGAAGAACTTTTCAACTTAGGAGAAGTATGGATTGCGAGATCATCACTATTCACGATTTATCATCTCGGCCCACGAAGACGTGAGAAAATTTATGCGCTCAGGCGCTTACGTCCCTTAAGGCGACGGCGTTTAAGCACAGCGCGTCCAGCTTTTGTTGCCATGCGTGTTGTGAAACCGTGCTTACGAGAACGCTTGCGGTTACTTGGTTGGAAAGTACGCTTTGTTGACATTTCGACCTCTTAGATTGAACGTGAAGTGGTGATAAAACAATCACATTCGTTTACTGGGTCTATTAGCTTATCAATAGCGCTACTTTTTTACCAATCCACAACCTCCTCGCCTTGTGGAAACGGCTTACATATACCCAGTGGAAAAGTCATTTTGTATCCGGCGCTCAGACGTGTTAGTTTTTCGTCTCACGACGCACGGGACCTTATTCCTACATAGAGTGAGGGGCCGGGCGGTGAACTCGACAAATATCCACAAGTGTGGATAAGACTGTGGATGAACCTATGGAAACTCCGACAATTCTCACCTCTTCCCAACACGTATGGGATCTTGTCGCTGCTCAAATTCGAGATCAACTTTCTGATGCATCATGGAATACATGGTTCGCGGGTTGCCGCATCGATCCGGGGTCCGTTATCGATAACATCATCATTCAGGTGCCATCTTCTGTTGCACATGAAAAAATTACGTCAGCATTCTCTTCCATCATTGATGATGCAATTGAAAGTATTTCGGAAACTCCGATCACAATAAGTTTCGTTGTCGAGACACGAGCACGCGATGAAGATAATGCAATTGACGTTCGAGAAAATACCGAAAGAGATAGCTCTTCATTTATATCCCAATCTGCTGATTCTGCTTCGAAACCAAGCTTTGATTCAGAATATCCCGGCTTTGGAAATACTCAATCTTCCAACGTCTACGAGCATGATGAAACAGGGCTTAACCCTCGATATACCTTTGATCACTTCGTTATTGGGACATCGAACCGCTTCGCACACGCAGCCGCGCTCAGTGTTGCAGAATCACCTGCTCGAAGTTACAACCCTCTCTTTATTTATGGCTCTGCAGGCCTTGGGAAAACCCACCTTCTCCATGCCATTGGTCACTATGTCAAAAAGATGTTTCCCAACAAAAGAATCCGTTATGTCTCTACTGAAACTTTTATGAATGAATTTGTGGAATCGATTCGAACAAACTCAACAGCAGCCTTTAAAAAGCGATATCGAGAAGTAGACGTTCTTCTCGTAGATGACATTCAATTTTTGGAAAGATCGCAACAACTTCAAGAAGAATTTTTTCATACCTTTAACTCTCTTCATGGAGCAGCGAGCCAAATTGTTCTCAGTTCTGATCGTCCTCCTAAATCAATTCAAACTCTTGAAGATCGTCTTCGTAGTCGGTTCGAGTGGGGTCTGATCACTGATGTTCAACCGCCGGAATTTGAAACCCGCCTCGCAATTTTGCGTAAAAAAGCTTATGCAGAGGGTCTTCATAACGTTCCTGACGAAGTCATGACCTTCATTGCGAGCAATATTTCTGACAACGTTCGGGAATTAGAAGGCGCTCTTATTCGTGTAGCTGCTTATTCTTCACTTCATCGGGCAGTTCTTAATGAAGAAGTCGCAAAACAAGTTCTTTCTGATCTTCTTCCTGCCAATAAAACACGTGTTATTACTCCACAAGTCATCTTGGATGAAACAGCTGCAATGTTCGGCTGGAGTATTGAAGATCTCTGTGGATCTTCGCGACGCAGACCACTCGTCACGGCACGACAAATTGGTATGTATGTTTTTAGAGAACTCACCGATTACTCTTTTCCGAGAATCGCTGAGGTATTTGGAGGTCGAGATCACACAACCGTCATGCATGCAGTGGAAAAAATTAAACAACAAATGACAGAAAAGGCCACCATCTTTGAACAAGTAAACGAACTCATTGGCCGAATAAAGATGGGGCCCGCGAAGAAATCGGACACAGGGCAGCCCATTGATAATTCGAATTACCAGAATTTCTCTGGTTATCAAGGAGGTGTTACTAGTGGATAACTCTGTGGACAACTGTGGATTACTATTCAGTAATGAATGTATAACCTCAGTTACACATCCTTCCTTCACCGACCTCTTGTGGATAACTGTGGATAGTATGTGGATAAAGAAACATACCCTGACCTGGACTTTCGAGAAGTTATCCCTTTTCCACAGGCCTACTACTGTAATAAACCTTTTTAATTCATATAGATATATTGGAGGAAAACAATGAAAATCCAGATTGAACGCGATACGTTCCTAGAAGCACTACAAAGTGCGTCCCGTGCAGTGGCCACGCGAGCTGGAGCATTACCTGTATTGAGTGGTGTTCATATTGTGGCTCGAGGCAATGACGTTACCATCACAGGATCTGATCTTGATTTAACGGTTCGTGTCAATGTTATGGCACACACACAGGGCGACGGGGCGGTTGTTCTTGGTGCGCGTTTAGTTTCTGACATTGTTCGTTCTCTTGAGTCAGGAACAGTGACACTAGAAGTTAAAGAATCTTCTGCAACGCTGACATCAGGTCGTTCAAGTTTCACACTGCGCACACTTAATGCCGACGAATATCCTCGACTCAATGATGTACAAGGTCAAGGTGTTCGTGTCGAAGCTTCTGCATTTAATGAAGGTCTCAAGCAAGTAATCGTTGCGGCAAGCAAAGACGAGGCTCGTCCTATTTTATGTGGCGTTCTTTTAAGCGCAACAGATAAAGGTTTGCGTTTCGTGGCAACAGATTCGTACCGACTTGCCCTGCGTGATGTCGAAGGGCTGTCCATCCTGAAATCGGGAACATCAGTTTTGGTTCCTGCCAAAGGATTGACTGAAGTTCAACGATTACTGGGTAGTGGTGAAGTTGAAGTTGTTCTTGGGGAACGCGAAGTGAGCTTCAGTGTTGGTAATGCTGTCATCACGATGAGACTCATTGAAGGTGATTATCCCAACTATGAACAACTCATTCCTAAGGGTTACCCCAATGTTGTTACCATTTCTCGTGAGGCACTCGCCGAAGCAGTTAAACGTGTTCGTCTTGTCGCGCAAGACCGCAATAGTCAGCCAGTACGTCTCATTATGAATACTGATGGTGTGGAATTACGTCAAGTGGCACAAGAAATCGGTGAAGCAACAGAATTTGTTGATGCAAAATGTGAAGGTGCACAACTCGAAGTTGCTTTTAATTCAGAATATCTTTTGGATGGATTAGCAGCGTCAGGAAGTGAAGAAGTGATGATCGAAACTCTTGACCCACTCAAGCCTGCAACACTTCGAGGTACAGATCAAGAATCATTCACATACCTTTTGATGCCTGTGCGTGTGAGCTAACAACTTTAGAAAAATGCACATCACCTCACTGGCGGTTAGCAATGTTCGAATCATTCGTCAGTGCGATATCGATTTAACCAAAGGCGTTACTGTCTTTGTGGGCGATAATGGTCAAGGAAAAACATCGCTTTTAGAGGCGATGTATTGGGCTAGCCATACAAAGAGTTTTCGCCACGTTGCCAACGATGACGTGATTAGAAAAGGTGCTGAATCCGCGCACATAAAAGTACGTCTGACTGATGATGAAAGACCTCAAGATATTGTTGCGACGTTGAATCGTGTGGGTCGTGACTCAGTACTGGTCAATGGTCAAAAGTTGCGTCGCAATCGTGATTTATTAGGAACGTTGCGCGTCAGCATTTTTACTCCTGATGATCTCGATATCATCAAAGGATCCTCGTCCCTGCGCCGCGATGTTTTTGACGATACCCTCCATCAAATTTCACCCAAGTATGTCGCTGCGCATGCCGATTATTCTCGTGCACTGAAACAAAAAAATGCATTGTTGAAATCACAAGAATACGAACCCGGAGTGCTTGATGTTTTGAACGCTTCGATTGTGTCGTCGGGGTCTCAGATTCTTCGGGGCCGTCTGGTGGCGTTGTCACAGATGCGTAATGTTTTACAAAGTTCATACCACCATATCTCGGGAGAGAATTCGGATATTGGCGTGCGCTACATTGCCAAAGTTTTTGATAACGATCATGGACAAGATAGTGATCCTGATGAAGATCTCACCGCTGAAGAAATCGCTGTTTTGTTCGCTGCAAAGATCGAAGAATATTCTTCTATCGAAGCGCGACGATGCCATAGTGTCGTTGGCCCTCATCGTGACGATCTTTATTTGAGTATTAACGACCGCGATACACGCACGCAAGCCAGTCAAGGCGAACAACGTTCAATGGCGCTAGCGCTAAAAATGGCATTACATAAAGTGGTTCATGCAACAACAGGAGATAATCCCATCTTGTTGCTCGATGATGTTTTTTCTGAACTCGATATAGGTCGTACACACAGGCTGATCGAATGTCTTCCCGCAGCTCAAACTTTTGTGACAACTGCAACGGACATCCCTTCCACCTTGAAAGTTGATGAAACATTTTCGGTCATCGGTGGTGATGTATCAAAGTCGTCCTGATTTTTTAGTCATCCTGAACGAAGTGAAGGATCTCCAAGAGGCCACTGATGTCGTGTCATGGTACGTGAGAGAAAATACCTTGATCGTATGGTTATGAAAATGATATAATGTACGCAACAAACCCACTTGATTCGTCTTGTGGGCCGGGCTCCGCGAAAGCGGAGCTCGTTTTTTCTTCTACCAGCTCTTAGGTTTTTGCATCATCGATTTTGAATACCTGATTATTGAGGTCATCTGGTGCTTTTTGATGATACCGGGCCTAAGCTCATAGCACTGGCTGGCTGCACCAATTAGTTGATTACGACGTGCATGTTTCCGCATGTTGGCAGACACAGGATTGACGGCAATAACTTTTATTCCTAGATCTTCTTTGCATATGCGTAATGGTTCGTAAAGATCGGAATCGTTCGAGACGACAATCGCAAGATCAACATTTCCTTCGTAGGCGTCTTTTAATAAATATGAAGCAATATTGACATCTGTTTTCTTTTCCTCAAATGCTTGAATTGTTGCTACTCCTTTCGCCGCAATACATCCAGTAAATAACTTGGGTAGCGAAGAACAAAGCCCAAGAGGTTTACGCGTATATTTATTGACAAGCATTCCTGATTTATCTTTGACTTGGAACAATCCCATATGTAATTCGATCCGAGGATCCAGACGATATGCATTAAATAATGCCTGTTGATTTGCGCGTTTTTCGTTGTAGTCGAGGAGTGAGATATTGGAATGCTTTCGAATGGATGCGCTGAAGTATCGAACTAAATCAATGGGTTCCGCGGAAATATGTTCTCCTAAGGCAGGTAGGTCGATCCACTTATATCCCGGCCCTCGACCTTTGAGAATCCTATTGAAAAGATTAAAACCATCAACATACATCCGTGTTTTCATGTGCATTCCTTCCAAAAACTGATAAGCCACAGGATACATCTGGCCTACGACAAAAACATTTGGCGTGATCGCGGGGATAATCGCTGTGTCGTAGGGATGCTCTAAGATGACCTTATGAACACGCACACGCTGATTCCTAATGACGAAATTGTGCGTCTCGAGGAGTGTGAAAACCAAGCACTTCCTACAACTTTGTCGATCAAAGAATGCGTTTCACGTTTTTCTGAAACATCGGTAGGTTCAGCAGCTCTTGTTGTTTCGAGTGTGCATTCATTATGGGAAGGCATAGTAGGCCCCGACGTTGCGCAGCACGTGCATGTACGCTATGTGCGCGACGGAGTTCTCTATGTTGCTGCAGATCATCCTGCATGGGGAACACAATTGAAATACATGCAAGAAAGTATTGTGACCGAACTCAACAAAAACATTGCGGGTGAAAATATAACGTCGGTTGTGATGTCTGTTTCACGCGGGAAATAGTCTTGTCGGAAAATCACGAGAAGCTATTCGAAATTTTAGAATTTCATTTTCGATGTAATGAAAATTTCGTCTCTATTCTTGACGGGTCTGTGCAAGATTATTGTTATTTAGAAACAGATAACCTTACTAGTGCTCATTACAATACGGTATTTGCCTTTAAGGAATTAACAAACGAGATCCTGTCCAAATACAGCGAACGACTAAAAAACGCCGGTAAAACTCCTGCGGTCGGAGTTATTGCTGGAACCGATAACGACGCTAAGTGTAAGCGTTTGGGGCTAGAACTCTCCCAAGAAACAACATGGATGAAGTGTAATTTATCTGAAGTTAGTTTGAACTACGAAAAGCTTGAAAATGAGTTCTTCATTGAATCCAATTCATTTCCTTATAGCGAGGATTTCTTAGATGTATTTAGTAAGTCGTTTTTTGTCCACGCGTCAGAGGCGAAAGAATGGATTTCTGCGTTTGAAAATTCGAATAAGAACGAGAATCTCGACGAACGTTTCTTCGTGCTTTATCGCTTAGGAACACCGGTTTCAATTGCTTTTCTTGCAAGTGATTTTTCACAAAGATTCTCTTTTCTTTATAACGTGGGAACACATCCCGATTTCCAGCACCAAGGATGTTCACGCCTGCTCTTGAACCACGTCATGAAAAATGCGCAAGATGTCGGTACAAAGGAAATGTATTTAGGGACGCAACGCGATAGCGTCGCTGAAAAATTTTATACAACGCTGGGCTTTTCTCCTGTGGGCGTCACGCATTTATATACGGAATCAATGTAATAAATATTGAGTAATCCGTGAACAGTTCTGTTCAACTTCGATGGCCAATATTGCGGCAAATCTTCTGTGTAAATTGGGGCATAATTTCTCACCCAAAAGGGTTCTTCGCCAGCACTTTTGAACCTAATTTCTGGTAAGATAAAGCTCTACAAATCAATCGATTATCGGACATCAAAACATGGCATACGCAGCAAAAGATATCACTGTCCTTAAAGGTCTTGAACCTGTGCGCGAGCGCCCAGGAATGTACATCGGATCCACAGGCCCAACTGGTCTTCACCACCTGGTATATGAAGTAGTCGATAACTCTGTCGACGAGGCAATGGCCGGATACTGCACCGAAATAAATGTTGTCATCCATGAAGACGGTAGCTGTTCTGTGCAAGATAATGGGCGCGGAATTCCCGTCGATGACCATCCAGAATACGAAGGAATGTCTGCAGCTGAAGTTGTTCTCACTGTCTTGCATGCCGGGGGAAAATTCGGCGGCGAAGGTTACAAAATTTCTGGCGGACTCCATGGCGTAGGAATTTCGGTCGTCAACGCGTTGTCCTCGCAGCTCGATCTGGAAATTCATCGCGACGGATCCAAGCATGCGTTGACCTTTAAAGACGGCGGAAAAGCCCAAGGTTCCATAAATAAAGAAGGCGCCAGTACAATCACAGGAACGACAGTCCGTTTCTGGCCAGACGCATCTATTTTTGAAACTGTTGAATTCAATGCGCGAACACTGATCGAGCGCTTACGTGAAATGGCATTTCTTAATCGAAGTCTTCGAATCACTTTTACCGACTCGCGTCCCGAAGAAGCAATCACTCGAGATTTTTATTTCGAGGGCGGGCTTCGCGACTTCGTCAAGCACCTCAATAAAGCCAAAGAAGCGCTCTTTGAAGAGGTTATTCATTTTACCGAGCAGGGCAACGGGAACGAAGTCGATGTAGCAATGCAGTGGAACACTGGCTATAACGAGGGTCTTCACTCTTTTGCGAACAATATTGCCACCACTGAAGGCGGAATGCATGAAGAAGGCTTTAAGAAGGCCATGACAAATGCATTGAATAAATATTCCAGAGGCAAGGGGTTTCTCAAAGAAAAAGACGAGAACCTCACCGGCGAAGATATTCGCGAAGGTTTAACAGCAATTGTGTCGGTCAAGCTTGCCAATCCTCAGTTTGAAGGTCAGACAAAAACAAAATTAGGCAATACAGAAATGCGTTCTGCTGTAGAAAAAGCGACCAACGAAAAATTGCGTGACTGGCTGGAAGAACATCCAGCAGAAGCAAAATTGATTGTTACCAAAGTTCTTAAAGCAGCCGAAGCTCGGCAAGCAGCACATAAGGCGCGCGATTTAACGCGACGAAAGTCTGCTCTTGAAGGTGCTGGTCTTCCTGGAAAACTCGCTGACTGTTCTTCGCGTAATGCCGAAGAATCCGAAATCTTTATCGTGGAAGGTAACTCCGCGGGAAGCTCAGCCAAAGATGCTCGTGATCCGCGCACCCAAGCCATCCTCCCTATTCGAGGAAAGATTCTCAACGTAGAACGTGCTCGTCTCGACAAGATGCTGAAAAACCTTGAAATTCAGGCTCTAATACAGGCTATTGGTTCTGGCTTCGCTGACGAGTTTGACCTCGAAAAAGCGCGTTATCACAAGATCATCATTCTCGCTGATGCTGACGTCGACGGTTCTCATATTCGCACTCTTCTTCTCACTTTCTTGTTCCGACAAATGCGCCCACTTGTCGAAGCCGGATATGTGTACGCTGCGCAGCCTCCGCTTTTTTCTGCAGTGGTTGGAAAAACAAAAACGTATATCAAAGATGAATCCGCACTTCAGGAATTCCTCGATAAGAATGAAGGCCGCAAGCCGGAAATTCAACGCCTGAAAGGTTTAGGCGAGATGGACTTCCAGGAGTTGTGGGCGACCACTATGGACCCCAACCAACGTACCTTGCTTCAAATCACGGTCGAACAAGCCGCGCTTGCCGATGAAGCATGTTCCGTGCTTATGGGTGAAAACGTTGAATTGCGAAAAGCGTTTATCCAAAATAATGCAGCGGATGTTCGTTTTCTCGACATCTAATTATTCATGTCTGAGCTACCCTATTTCACATACGATGTTTTTACAGATGCTCCCTTTGGAGGAGGCCCACTCGCAGTTGTGGATTGTCGAGGTTTAAGCGCCACCGCGCCATCTACACAGTTAATGCAAAAAATTGCTGCGGAGTTTTCGCTTCCTGAAACTACTTTTATTTTTGAACCTGATGATTCTCGTCATCTGGCTAAAGTAAGAATTTTTACCATGGCTGAAGAACTACCGATGGCAGGTCATCCCACTATCGGTACTTCCTTACATTTATTTTCAACGATTCAAAGTTGTCCGACCCAATTCATACTTGAATTAGGAGTGGGACCGACCGCAATTGATATCGAAGAAACAGATCAGACCCGAGCATATATGTATCAACAGCCAATGCAAAATTGGCATGCACGTGCCGTTGATCGTATTGCGCTTGCTGCAAGTTTAGGAATAGCAACTGAGGCCATTGCAGAGGATTCTCCCCTTGAGTTCTTCTCAGCTGGGCTCACATTCCTCATTGTTCCTATCACCTCACGTGAATTACTCAACTCCATTACTCCTTCACAAATCGATATCGGACATGTACTCAAAAACTCTCCGTCTGATCGCGTTTATGTGTTCTCGGTTGATGATTCTGATGCGCAGGTGCTCCATACCCGAATGTTTAATAGCGATATTCGTGATATGACGGAAGATCCTGGAACGGGAAGTGCAGCTGGAGCACTTGCACATTATTTGTCTCAGTATTGCCCTGAGCGATTAGCCGACTCGAAAAGAGTGACCATTCGTCAGGGTTTTGCAATGGGTCGTCCCAGTGAAATTACAATCTCGTTGGTACCTAATAGTGATGAAGTGATGGTCCCTCGCGTGGGGGGAAGTGCATGGCCAATTGCTCGCGGAGTGCTGCTGCTATAGCGGTTACTTTTTGTGGAAAAACAGCTGCTCTAAGACGGTTTTGATACCAATTTTTGCTAGAATTCGTATACGATTTTTGATGGAAAAATGAGGACCTATGGCGGACGATAATAACGACAACGGATCTCCTTCGAACGAGCTCGACATTACCGATTCAGATGTTCGTGTTTCGATTGAACCCATTGAAATTCAAGAGGAAATGGAGCGTTCCTTCCTCGATTATGCAATGTCCGTCATTGTTTCACGTGCCCTACCTGATGCACGCGATGGCCTCAAGCCTGTGCACCGTCGAATTCTTTACGGAATGTATGACGCTGGTCTTCGCCCCGATCGCCCATATACAAAATGTGCACAGGTTGTTGGTGCTGTCATGGGAAAGCTTCACCCGCATGGCGATAGTGCGATCTACGACGCTCTGGCGCGAATGGTTCAAGACTTTTCTCTTCGTCACCCTCTTGTCGATGGTCACGGAGCTTTCGGGTCGCCCGACCCCGATTCTCAGCCCGCAGCCATGCGATACACCGAGTGTCGACTTGCTCCACTCGCCATGCAGATGCTCGCCGGACTCGATGAAGACACCGTTGACTTTGTTGATACATACGACGGCAAAGAACGTGAACCTGTTGTTCTCCCCTCGCGTTTTCCCAACCTTCTCGTCAACGGCAGCCAAGGAATCGCAGTGGGAATGGCAACAAACATTCCGCCGCACAACTTGGGCGAAGTGATCGATGCCGTTATTCATACAATCGATAATCCTGATGCAACTCCCGATGATCTTATGGCTTTTGTTCAAGGTCCCGACTTCCCAACCGGTGCTCAAATTCTTGGACGCGCAGGAATCGTCGACGCTTACCGCACTGGGCGTGGTTCCATCAAAATGCGTGCCGTTGCAGAAATCGAAGAAGGCAAAAATAATTCGAAAATTGTTGTTACTGAACTTCCCTACCAAACCGCTGTCGAAACAATCGAGAAAAAGATCGCAGAGCTTGTGAACAACCACGATCTTGATGGTATTCGTGAACTTCGCAATGAATCTGCCAAGGGGGCAACACGTCTTGTTGTCGAACTCAAACGGGACGCGAATGCGAATGTTGTTCTCAATAATCTCTACAAGTTAACCCCGATGCAAACAAGCTTCGGTGCCAATATGTTGGCTTTGGTAGATGGTATTCCTCGTATGCTCAACCTTGCACAGGCAATTAGTGCTTATGTTGAACATCAAAAGGTTGTTATTCGTCGTCGAAGTGAATATCGACTCCAAAAAGCTCTCGATCGCAGCCACATTGTCGAAGGATTGCTTCGCGCACTCGACATGCTTGATGCGGTCATCGCAACAATTCGCGGTAGTCAAGATGCGGAAGAAGCCCGCACGGCATTGATGGCTACTCCATTTGATTTTTCCGAAATTCAGGCCAACCATATTCTCGATATGCCCCTTCGCCGCCTTACGGGATTAGAAAAGCAAAAACTGATTGATGAATACGATGAATTACAAGCACTGATTACCGGTTTGCGCGCAATTTTGAACGATGAGTCAATGTTGAAAACTGTCATCAAAGAAGAAATGATAGCGATTAAAGAACAGTACGCCACTCCTCGCAAGAGCATTATTACTGCAGATGCATCCGACATTAACGTTTTGGATCTCATTGATGATGAAGAACTTGTGATGATGTTGACCAAAAATGGATACGTTAAAACAGTAACCATCGACGCATTTCGCACTCAAGGTCGCGGAGGTCGAGGGGTATCGGGAGGCAAACTCAAAGACGAAGACTACGTAACTCATTTGTTGACAACTACAGCGCACTCGTATCTGTTGTTTTTCACCAACAGAGGCCGCGTCTATCGCCTTCGCGCGCATGAGATCCCCATGAAAGACCGCACTGCTCGTGGTACCGCGCTTGTGAACCTTCTTTCCCTTGATGCAGGTGAATCGGTACAAGCTGTTATTGATACGCGAACGTATGAAGACGGTGCTTACTTGCTTTTCACCACTAAACGCGGAGTGGTGAAAAAGACCCGGATGAATGATTACGACACACGTATCACGGGGGGATTGATAGCTGTCAATCTTCGTGAAGATGATGAGCTCGTCGCAGTTGTTCAAACCAATGGAACCAATGATATTTTCTTGACATCTCGTGACGGAATGACGATTCGATTTGATGAAAATGATGTACGCGCCATGGGCCGCAATGCGTCAGGTGTGCGAGGAATGAAATTAAAAAATTCACACGACGAAGTTGTCGGGTGTGACGTTGCCCGTGAGGGTGCCGTCATGCTGTTCGTTTCTTCACAAGGGTACGGCAAGAGAACAGAACAAAGCGCTTTTAATCGTCAAGGACGCGGAGGCCAAGGTGTTCGTGGTGTGAAAGTTTCTCCCGAACGCGGAAATGTTGTTGCAGCTTTTACAGTTGATGAAAACGATGAGATTCTTGTATTTTCAAGTGCCGGTAATCTCATTCGCACGCATGTATCAGATATTTCCCTGCAGGGTCGTGCGGCAAGCGGCGTCAAGGTTGCTCGTCCAGGCGATGAGGAACAGATCGTTGCTGTTGCGCGAGTGCTTGAGCGTGACGACAAAAACCTGGAAGAAGACCAAGGCTAGCTATACTTGCTTTCGCGTCTCTTTCACTACCGAGGTTTACTCTTGTGACTCCTACATCTTCTTCATCTTCACGAACCAGAACTAAGAAGGTTCAACCTAAAACGCAGTCAGCGGCGCGCAAAAAAACAGCAACGACCTCTGCACGTCTTAAGAAAGAACGTAGCTACCGTCAAATGATTGGACGCATTGATATATGGTCCGTATTAAAAGTATCACTTTGTTTTCACACAGCGGCAATGCTCTCGACGATATTTGCCATGATGGTATGTTGGTGGGTAGCCAGTGCTGTTGGATTAGTGAAAAACATCGAAAAATTCTTAGGAACGGTTTTCGAGATAGATAAATTCTCGTTCCTTAACTTCAATGTCCTCCAAGGTGTTTTGCTGATTGGGTTAGTGTTTGTCGCCCTTATGACAATTTTAAGCGTCTGTGCGGCAGCCTTTTACAATGTTTTTGCAGAAGCAGTGGGCGGTATCGAGGTGTATGTTGTCGAAGAGAGTGCCGGGACTAAAGTCTTATAACTCTTTGCATACAAACAACAATAAGGGGGAAGATGGACGTCGAAATTAATTATCTGGCAGTAATCATCGCCACAATCGCAGCAATGGTGATCGGCGGAGTCTGGTATGCGCCACCTGTTTTTGGCGATACCTGGAGCAAACTTGTTTTACTTGATGAAGCGAAGGCGAAGAAAGCCATGCCTGTTGCAATGCTTATTATGCTGATCGGCGCATTTATTAAGGCATTTATGTTGGCGCACATCATTGGTTTATCGAACCACTTTTACAATCATTCCTATTTTCATGATTCCATGGGAACGGTGTTTGCTGTTTTTGTTGGATTTTTCTTGGTCCAGGTCGTTACGCGAAATGTGTTTGAGCAGAGACCATTCAAGTTGACGTTGATCATTCTGGGAAATGAACTCGTTACGCTTGTCGCAATGGGTG
>CALMUU010000161.1 GCA_937872965.1 uncultured Actinomycetes bacterium | reverse complement strand
CCAACCTCTGGAAACTGAGATCGGTTTTTCGCGCGCGGTGCGTATTGGAAACGTAATTGCAGTGACAGGAACAGCGCCGATTGCGCCAGATGGAACTGTCTCTCATGTGGGTGACCCGTATGGTCAAGCCAAACGATGTTTGGAAATTATTGAAGATGTTCTTCGTCAAGCGGAAGCATCACTGGCTGATATCATCCGCACACGTATTTTTCTCAAAAATATTGATGACTGGAAAGAGGTGGCACGCGCTCACGGAGAAACCTTTTCCGACATTCAACCCGCGTGTACATTTGTAGAAGTGAAAGGTTTCATCAATCCTGATTGGCTCGTCGAAATCGAAGCGGATGCAATTGTCGAATAATGAAAGGTACACAATGTCCACAGAACTAGACACGACTTGGAGCATCTCTGCTTTGCTGTGCGACCACGCGCAAGTTGCTGATAACAAACTTTTTATTTCGGGCGGCGGGATTTCGCTATTCCAACATGGGAATGCAATTTCGTTTATTGCTATGAAAATAAATGTGCCATGGAACGAAGCAAATATTGAACATGATTTTCGTGCGCTTCTCATTGATGAGGATGGCAATGAAGTTGTCGGTCCTAATGGTGATCGAGTTGCATTCGAAGCAAAGTTCGAACAGGGACGACCCCCAGGGATGCCTCACGGAACATCTATCGACTTGCCGATGGCTATTGGCATCAGTCCACTCAATCTTTCGCAAGGTCAGTATGTGTGGCATCTTGATATCGACGGCAAGACCATTGATATTTTGAGATTTATGGTGCTTAGTTAAGCGTTGTGGATAGTTTTTACTCCCAGAGATAAAAAGTATCCATAACGCTGCAGATCCTAGGACTTAAGAGCACGCAGAATGCATGTCTTGATTTCCTCCTCGGTAAATACTGAGGTGATGTGCAATACTTTCCAGCCGGCATTGGCGAGGTTATTGTCGCGAAACTTATCGCGATCGAATACAGCTCTTCGTCTATGGGGATCATATCCGTCAACTTCGATGGCGATCATCTTGGATGGAATAGCGAAGTCCAAACGGTAATGCTTGCCTTCGACCGTGACGTTATGTTGGCCAACATAGGGGAGCGTGAGGCATGTCCGTAATACTCGCTCAACTTTCTTTTCCAAGAAACTTTCTACGCCGATTATCGCATCAGAGGCTAGATAATGTGAAACGATTTTTTCAATACGTTTCTTTTCGCGACCCGGTGCTGCAGCGCTCGCTTGAACAGCACTCATGAGCCGTTCGGGCGTTGTCCATTTCTTAAACAAAGCCTTTTCGACAGCAAAATCAAGCTGATCCGAGGTAAGTTGACGTGCGGAATCGATCAATGCTCGTTCTGCGCAGACTTGTAGTATGCCGTTGCGCCGTGTTGCACCCTTGAAGTGGTTTCTGTTGCTGGCGAGATGGTGAATACAATATTCGACCGAACGAATACGATGCATTGAAATGACATGTATTTTTGAATATTCATTAATGTTCGGTTGTTTTGTTCGAGAGAAATCGTTGGCGAGAAGTTCACAATTGATTAAGGCGGACACGTGCGAAAGCATGGCGCTCGGTCCGCAACTAAGAACAGCAACCATAGCTTTTTGGTGCCATGTACTCTGAGCCCCGAGAGTTGTGTAGACACCTCGCCCGATAGCCGTAATTGTGTGATTTCGAATAAGGGCAGCGATTGATCCTGGTGTTATTCCTGCTTTGACCAATTGGAATCTTGAGACGATGCCATGTTGGTCTTTAGCGATTTTCGAAACGATCTGGATATTGTTCATAACTTCCCTGGGCATAACCGGCAGGGAAGAACGCTGTGTTAATAAGGATTAAGGACTGGAGCGATGAAGTGAGTTTTGCATATTTTTATAGCGCTGTCGAGAGCGTTGTGGATAGTTTTTACTCCCAGAGATAAAAAGTATCCACAACGTATTCAATGATGCGGCGTCTAGTGTTGTTTGCAGGCTAGTCGCAAGAAAAGAAAACCATCTTCCATAAACACATGAGTGGTATCAAAGCCTGCGGGTGTTTCTAATTGTGAACCGTCGAATATTTTTTTTCCCGAACCCTGAACAATAAGCGGCGATATTGTCAAACATAGTTCGTTGACGAGTCCGGCGCTGAGCAAGTCAGCATTCAGCGTTGGTCCACCTTCACAGAGAAGAGATGTGAGTCCACGCGATGCCAGTTCTTTGATGGCGAGCGCCAGATCAACATCATGACTTCCGCATTCAATAATGTCTGCAACGTCGGGTGCGCCTTGCGCGGCGATTGCGCCATCGTGTGTCGTCAGAATGATGGGGCGCGATGCCGCATCGCGAAAAAAAGGAGCATTCCAATCGAAGCTTGCACTTCGTGTCACAACTGCGATAGGTGGGATGGGATTTTGCCCACGTCCTTGTCGTCGTGCTTGCTCTTCTGGACTCATTTTCGATGGACCATAATTTTCTTCTCGCATGGTTCCCGCACCCACCAGAATCACATCGGCAAGGCCACGCATTGTATGGAAAGCTCGTCTGTCTGCTGGACCACTTAATCCCTCGGACTTCCCTTCAATGGAAATAGCGCCATCGAGGCTTGAAACCATATTGATTCGAAGATGGGAAGTGGCTTCATGTGGGGGCGGGGCAAAAGCATCGAGAAGATCGATTCCTTCAATGGATGTAGGCCACAGTTGCCTCATGATTTTTGCACTCTCTTTATATAGGTTATATCTCGTTCTATATAAGTTACATCGATCGTTCCATCTTACCTATCCCCGGTTTTTCCATCCAACACAATATAGGAATTGCAAATAGTTAACCATATGGTTAACATTCATTGCAGTGACAAATGCAGCAGTTCTCGACAAGGTGTATTCCTGCTTGGCGGATGAAACCAGGCGCGGCATTCTTATGCGATTGACGAAGAGAAACTATACCCTCGGTGAGTTGGCAGAACCGTACGAGATGTCTTTGCCGGCAATTTCCAAACACATCAAAATTCTTGAATCTGCCCACCTCATTTCTCGCTCGGTGCAAGGAAGGCGACACATCATCGCGCTCAATACTGCACCTCTTCAATCTGCAGAACAATTTATGGCGGAGCTTCAAAGATTTTGGACAGACAATCTCAACAACCTCGAAATATTTCTCAAAGAAAAGGAGGCGCATTAAATGGCGCACACAATTAATATCACCAAAATATACGACGCACCGATCGAAAATGTTTTCGATGCATGGACGCAACCCGATCAACTGAAGGCTTGGCACGCACCCGGGCCATTGTCGACCCCCGATGCTTCCGTTGACTTATCAGTGGGCGGAAAATATCACATCACAATGCAAGAGCCAGGTGAGGGAGAACAACATACCGCTGCTGGTTTCTTTAAAGAGATCGAAAAGCCCAACAAAATTGTTTTTACCTGGACTTGGGTGGGTGCTCCACCCTGGGCACAAGATTCTGTTGTTACAGTTTTGTTAAAAGAACTTGAAGCGAACAAAACCGAGTTGCAGCTCACTCATGAACTTTTGGCTGATGAAGAACAAGTTGCATCGCATGCAGAGGGTTGGGAAGGCGTGCTCGACAAGCTCGATGGTTTTCTTGCCACCAAAGACTGAACAATTCAGAAACAACAACAACAAAGGAGACAGAGATGTCAAAATATATATTCCTCTACAGAGGACCAGCAACACCCATGGATCAGTTCACAGAAGAACAGGGAGCCGAACAAATGCAGGCGTGGGGTAACTGGATGGAAAAAATTGGCCCAGCTCTTGTTGATATGGGAAATCCCTTCGGCGATCGTGGAGCGGTTACTGATGCAGGTAGTGATGCAGATGCAAGTGATCTCAATGGGTTCAGCATTGTCGAAGCTGACAATATTGCAGCAGCGAAAGCACTGACCGAGGGTCACCCATTTTTAAGTGAAGGCAAAGGTCGGTTCACTTTGGAAATATTTGAACTCGTACCAATGTAAAAAACTGTTTATTATTTTGGCCGGCGATTTATTGTCGGCCAATTTTTTTATACGCTAAACTGAAACCAAGGTATGGATGCTTCCAACACTCTCCTCCACATTTTTCTCGAATTGGAGCACTCCACTGATCGTTTTTCGCTATCGACAGATGTAATTAATACTCAGTTACCTGTGTGGATATATCAAGGCAATGGCCGTACGGGGAAAACTCAACGATTGGAGTTTGTCGATCCATCGTTTTTAATTCCCACTCTTGTTGATCAAGGTGTACCTCATCGTGTGTTTGGCGACTTTGATCAGGTAGGTGATGAGAATCAATATTTAGCTAATTCACTCTTGATGGTGGGCGATTGTGTGCCATCACGCCCCGGGTATGCTTTTCATCCGCTGAGTTTTGTGGATGTTGCAACTATCTGCGCAGAACAAAATACGGGAATTGGGTTAGCAACGGCTGCAGATGGGTGGTACCTCGCTTCGGCACAATTTCTCAAGCCTGTTGTTAACGTAATTTTGCGACTTGTCCGCAATAAAATTCGTAATGACTTCCGTGAAAAGGCGTGTTCTTTTCAATTTACTCTGCCCGATGAAGTGCGCATTCAAGCACTGCTTGACAATAATGCTGTTTTTGCACAATCGCTTGATGCGGGTGTCCTTGATATGGGCAGCGATAAAGCGCTGGTTCTCTGTATTAATGTACGCGATGATATTGATATAACGCCCGATGAACTTACACACCTTAAAGCATCTTTTAGAGAGTTGATTAGTTTTGACGGATTCATTGCAGTCATTCACTCTATGGGTGAACCACGCAATACAAATCCACATATTCACCGCATGAATGCTGCGTGCACAGTCGATTTTTCTCGGCTACTTGATTGATCTACTCACTCGCAAACGCAGTGACTTCGCCATCATGATTGTGCCACGCGTGTGTTTCAAAGTTGTACAGCTTGCACATTTTTACAGTGCGAAGATAATCACGGAAGCGTAATTTTTTCCTGCGAATATCAGGGAAAGCAGCTACCAATGCTTCTCCGGCTTGGGGAAGGTTGTAACACGGAATGCGCATATCCACATGGTGTGGAACATGTACAAAGATATTGTAGAAAAAGAGTGTGTTGATGATCGGTGGGCAGTCGAGAATTGTTGTCCCTTCAATCTGACCTTTGTAGCTGTCCCATTGGTTGCGCGGCCACCATTTAATCTCGGGAGCAATGTGGTGAACATAGACTGTCCAGCCAATAATTGTCATGAACCCAAACCAAGGAACGCCTACGACCTTGACGATCATCCATAGAGCGCCAAGAACAGAATCGTATCGCGCAAAGCCGTACGAAAAAAGAGCGACGGCAGTTAGTGTACCGATCAATGCAACAAAGCGCACATCTTTTTTAATGCGTTCGCGATAGCGTTCGGGTGGCGTGAAGGAAATCATTTTGTCCCACCAGACATTACGAATGTAATAAAGACCTGAACCAAGAAAACTCCACTCAACGCGATGTTGAAATTTTCGTGCTCTACTCATCGCTTGATACTCTTCGGGCGTTGTGGGATGCCACACGAAATCCATTTGTTCACGAACGGTGTGGCCGTGATGGAGACGATTGTGACCGAGAAGCCATCCTTCATACGAATGAAGTTCAGGCAAGAAAAGCAGTCGACCAATAATTTTGTTTGCTTTTTTTGAATTAAAGAGCGAACCGTGTGCTGCATCGTGACCCACGACAAACATTCCTGCCAAAGCTAGTGATGCGAAAACCCAACCCAATGCCACGATGATTGGATTATCCCAAGTGAAAAGAACGATGAGGGAAAGTATCCATAGTGAAATTGCACGAGCAACAATGAAAACGCCTTTGTGCGTTGGTCGCTCAAGGCATTCTCGTGGAATGGCTTGAAGAGCTGGTTTGAGCGTTCTTGCTTTTTCATTTCCCACCCCAGCGAATTCGCTAGAAAGTGAAGGAGAAGTAGTTGTCATAGGGACTGACCTTCCGTTAGGTAGGGCGATATGTCCATTTA
>CALMUU010000160.1 GCA_937872965.1 uncultured Actinomycetes bacterium | reverse complement strand
GCTTTATTCAGCCAACACGAAGGAATTACAGAAAGCCGAAACGTGAGGATGGCCAGAGTCGAAAGAAAGCTCGTCCAATAATTGATTTTTTTGGCGTCGGGCCAAAGAATCGTCCGTCTTCTGAGTCGTCACGGTTGTCTCCCATTGCCAGAATAGAGTTGGCTGGTATTTGTATTGGGTCGAATGGTGCGTAAGAGATATTCTTCGATAAATACGGCTCATTGAGTTTTTTCCCATTGATGTAAATATCCACGACACATTGGTTCGCAGTTTCTATCGCACATCGACCCTCTACGGTTTCACCGGGTAGCCCTACTACTCGTTTAATGAGGTCTTCAATCTTTGGAGTGCTTGAGCCTTCGATGTGTTGATTTTTTACGCTGTCGGGAGCATCGAAAACAATTACGTCTCCTCTTTCTACGTCATGAAAAGTGTAAGCAAGCTTATTGACAAAGATTTTATCGTTCACTTTGAGATATGGATCCATAGATGGAGAGGGAATGTAAAAGAGAGCCAAAAAAAACAAGCGGAGAATAATGGAACCTACAATCGCGATCATAATGATTATTGCAATTTCTACAACACCACGAATATGTTTATTTTTCATCGAGGATTGCTGGGAAGAACTATTGCTTATCATTGTTTAGCTTTCCCTCAGCAGTACTTTTCATTCGATTATATATTGTCATCAAGGCTTTTAGAATAGCCTCCTTCGAAATGGATCCTCCGACATAACGAATATATGGCTGGTGTGAAACAAGAAGTCGTGCTGGAAAATACGGCGAAGGCGTATAGAAACGGTAGATAGATTTACGTTCATCAATTATTTCATGGGGATACGTATCGAGAATCCACGAAGCGTCACTGTTGACAGACAAGTCGGCATAACTCTCACGTGTTTCGATAAACAACTGTTCATTTCCTAATGAATCTGCGATATCGGGTTCTTGGACTTCATCCCGAGTTTCTATGAGAGAGATATCAGGACGTAATTCTGCATCGAGAATTCTGTCAGTACGGAATATTCGAAAATCTTTAACGTCCTGCGATATAGCAAAGACATATGTGACCGATGCAGCGGTATATATACCCCGTGGTTCAATAATCCTTTTTCCTATCGATGCTGAACTAAGCGATAAGTACTCAACTTCGAGAGGAATGTTTTGCGATATAGCATCACGAAGAACGCCATCGAATTTGGCGGGTGATGCTTCGACAATAATAATTTCAGAATGCGAAGTATCGATTAATTGGCTTACTTCATTGATAGAAGAACGTTCGTTTTCTTCGGTTGCCTGAGAAGCAAGACGCGCAAGAGCGATCACAACATGTGCGCGTTCTTCTTCTGTGAGGCGAAGAGGTTCAATGAATACATCGTTGAAATACATCGATACAAAGTCATCTTCAATGATGATGTCGAAGAGTTGTTCGGGAGAATAAGGCGGCAATCCACAAAACATCAGAATATTGAGATCTGACTTTACCTGTTCTCGATCCGTTCCTAAGCGCTCACATAATTCATCAATATGGATTTCTGAACGCGTAGATAGGAAATAAGCAAGGGAAACGAGCCGAGCAATGCGTCCTTCATCGCGCACTTTGACGGCAGGCATTACGCATTCTCCATAATGAGCTGCTGCGCCTTTTCGAAGCTCTTGGCAACTTCTCCAGCGATGTCATGCGGTTCTAGAATTGCAACAAACCCTGAATACTCGTAGAGGCGAGTAAGGAACAGTTCTTTACGAGGGATTGTGAATTGCACGGTATCGTTAGCCATATCGTGAGAACCAGACCATGTTGCGCAGAATTGCTCCACGAGTGAAGGATGAACTCGTACAACAAATGTCACAGATTCGCTTTCACCAATCTCCATGGTTTCTGACTCTTCAGAGGTAATGGGCTGATCTCCCACTTCCTTGACATCTAAGATTCGGTCGATACGGAATGTTCGAGATTGATTTTTATCTTGATCGTGAGCTTGAACGTACCAATATCCTGAACGTGCGATTATGCGTTGAGGTGTAATAACGCGTTCTTCACCTCGAAAAGTTATACACACCGTTTTATTTCCTGACGCCGCAGAATAGAGATCATCAACCATGGCGGGCAAGGCCAACGATGTAACTTCTCCCACAATATTTTCTGGGTTCATTCCGCCGAGCTTTGTCACAGCATTTTCTGCCAGTCGCTTTTCTGGACCATACAAGGCAAGTGCGTATTCAACAATGCTGCGTTGAGCCGAAGTTAGCTTTACGTCGAAATAAGTGTTTTCTTTTCGTATGCGATATCCACTTTCTCCTTCGGGAGTATCTTCGAGTGCGATATCAAAATTCATCGCCCGGAGATCTTCTTTATCGCGTTCAAATGCACGGCGGGCAGCTCCGACAGACTCAGGGTATCCAGGAACCGTGCCGACTATTTCTTTTAAGGTCAATGCGCGACGAGTGTTGCTGAGATACGCAACCACATTCATGAGCCGTTCGAGTCGAGCTTGGGCCATGCTAATTCTCGTGATGTATAGGGCTTGCTAATGCGAGCTGCGCAGCAGCGGCTGCTGATTCAAAAAACAAAGGATCCTCTTGTGCGGCGCGACCCATGGATGAAATATTCAGTCCACGGTCATTCATCAGTTCAACAATTCCGGTTGAAGGCATTTCAACTACGTTATGACGTTCACGGATTCCGGACTCTTTCACTTGTGATTGCATCGTGGAGGTCAGCTCGTGATCGTTAATCAAGGCCAGAGAGTGTTTTCTTTGTGTTGCAATGGAAAATGTTGTGATGGAATGATGAGAAATTCCGCGATGCCGTTCTCGCGGGTCGGCCTGAGACGCACGTAAGACTCCAAAAGTTTGGCCGCCGAGAGTCTGAGCTGCATCAAGTTGGTGAGCAACATCGATACCAGTAAATCCGAACTGAGTATTGGTCCCGACGATACCTGGGCCCATAGAAACAATTGTGACATCTGCTTGGGCTCGATGACGCGCAGAAAGCAGCGCGGTATAGATATTGATGGCTTCTATATCTCCTCCGAATGCATGTCCATACGTAATCGTTGATGCGACATCGCCCATGTCTTTGAGCTGATGCATGGTGTCGCTCAAGGCCAGGGGCAGCGATGCTCCATCAGAAATGATGACGGCGATTCTGAGTTGGTCGTTCTGGTTTTTAAGAAAACTTGTAATGGCAGGAATATGCGAATGAAGTGGCGCAACAATAACGGGCATGCTCTCAAGAGAAGTTTTTGTGTGATCCCAGTCTTCGTATTCCTCAGCAACACCTGAATCAATTTGTAACGGGGTATAACGTAGTTTCATAATGTGCCCGGCACCTGGAGCGGAGACGTGTGAGTGGGCAAGGTTCCACACAATAAAGTGCCATCCGCCTGTACCCAGATTCAAATCAATGGCTGTGGTATTGATGACTACGTCATTGCCAACCTCTACACGTCCATTGAGTTGCGGGAAGCAATATGCGCGCGATTGATCGTCAAGGCGTACTTTGATGATGTCGTGCGATTCGTGCAAGATGTCCACCACGCGTTGGGTGCGATATTGGGTCATGTTTCCTCGTGATTACAGTGATGCGATTAAGCGATCCACTCTATCATCGTGAGAGACAAAAGGGTCCTTGCAAATAACGGTTCGTTGGGCTTGGTCGTTCAGCTTGAGATGGACCCAATCTACTGTGTAATCGCGTTTCTTTTCTTTGGCGATTTTAATGAATTCCCCGCGAAGACGGGCCCTCGTTGTTTGAGGGGCAAGTGTCATCGCTTGTGCAATGGTCTCATCAGTGGTAATTCGCTGAACCCGATTATTGCGTTCCAGAAGGTAATACAGGCCTCGGTCTCGATTGACGTCATGATATTGGAGATCGATCAGATTAATTTTGGGATGAGATAATGCAAGGTCGTGTTTCTTCCGGAAGGACTCGATCATATGATGTTTGATGACCCAATCAACTTCTGTCGTCAGCTCAAAAGGGTCTCGCTCGAAAGTTGTCATGACATGTTCCCACATATCGAGTGCTTTTTGTTCTTCTTTGGGAAGTCCTCGACGTGATGCAAAGCGAAGTGCACGTGTTAAATATTCGCTTTGTACGTCGAAGGCGCTGACGTCACGTCCATTGCTGAGTCGCTGTAGTTTTTTACCATAGGGGTCAAAACTGATATCTCGAATAGCACGAATAGGATTTTCGAAAGTGAGATCACGCCATGGAGCCTGATCTTCTTCGAGCATGCGCAAAATAATTGCTGTTGTTCCTATGCGAAGGTATGTAGTGTATTCACTCATTGTTGAATCGCCGACGATCACATGGAGTCGACGATACTTTTCTGCATCGGCGTGTGGTTCATCGCGCGTATTGATAATGGGGCGAGAACGTGTTGTTGCGCTCGAGACACCTTCCCAGATATGTTCTGCACGTTGAGACATTACATAGACGGGTCCTTTTGCTGTTTGAAGAACTTTGCCGGCTCCGGTATAAATTTGGCGCGTGACTAAGAATGGGATGAGAACATCGGTGACACGATCAAAGTCTGTTTCTCTTCGTACGAGATAATTCTCGTGGCTCCCATAACTATTTCCGGCTGAATCAGTATTGTTTTTAAAGAGAAAGATTTCGCCCCGTATTCCTTCTTCGTGAAGTCTCTTTTCTGCTGCATGAACTAAACCTTCGAGGATTCGCTCCCCTGCTTTGTCGTGCGCAACGACATCAAGAAGGGAATCGCATTCGGGTGTGGCGTATTCAGGATGTGAGCCCACGTCGAGATAAAGCCGTGATCCATTTTCAAGAAAGACATTGCTGGAACGTCCCCAGGACACAACTCGACGAAAAAGATATCGCGCGACCTCATCTGGACTTAGTCGTCGTTGGCCTTTGAACGTACACGTGACTCCGTATTCGTTCTCTATCCCGTAGATACGCTTTTTAACCACTTAGAAGATCTCTTCTAATTCGTCCTTTGTCATACGCCTAAAGCATCGTCGAGTTGCGCTCTTTACTAAATAGCCCACTTCAAGGTGCTCTACTTCGATTTCTTCCTCAGTATCGGGACGAAGTGAGCTTGCTCCTAGTTTTACGGCATCTGCAAGAGACATTCCTTCGGTATAGCCAGTCTCTAAAGCAGTTTGAATTTCTTCAGCATTTCCACCCAAAACACAGAATTTTGATTCATCCATGACGCTCCCGTCATAGAGGACATGGAAGATTTCATTGGGGGCATCACCCACACCGACTTGAGCAACGAGTATCTCAACTTCGAAAGGTTTCATTTCGTGCGTAAATACTTGTCCAAGGCTTTGAGCGTATGTATTGGCCAGCTCGTTAGCGACAACGTCTTCGCGTGAATAGGCGTAGCCCTTTTGGTCAGCGAGCCGTACACCTGCATTGCGCAGCATTTGAAATTCATTAAATTTTCCGACACCAGCAAATGCAATCCGGTCATAGATTTCGGAAATCTTGTTCAAGGTTTTTGAAGGGTTCTCGGCAACCATGACGATGCCGTCGTTATATTCAATCGCGACCAAACTCCGACCCCGCGCTATTCCTTTACGTGCATAATCTGCACGATCCTTCATGACTTGTTCAGGAGAAACATAAAAAGGCATTGTCATTATTGGTCACCACCTTGTTCTGGTCC
>CALMUU010000159.1 GCA_937872965.1 uncultured Actinomycetes bacterium | reverse complement strand
GCAATCAAACTCATAGCAAGGTCGATACGTCTCTTCATGCCTCCCGAATACGACTTAACAGGTTTGGTTGAAGCTTCAACAAGATCAAATTCTTTGATGAGTTGTTTTGTTGTTGCCTGCGCTACCGGCTTTTTCATATGGTAAAGACCGCCGATGAGATTGAGATTTTCTTCGCCGGTCAAGTATTCATCAACGGCAGCAAACTGGCCGGTCAAACCAATACTTGCTCGTACCTTTTCTGCAGAATTCTTAACGTTGTGACCATTAACGATGACTTCACCGCTGTCGGGTTGGAGCAACGTAGAAAGAATATTGATGGTGGTGGTTTTCCCTGCACCGTTAGGTCCGAGCAATGCCACGATGCGACCGCGTTGTACCGTGAGGTTGATCCCTTTAAGAACTTCTTTATCTCCGAAGGATTTTCGTAGTTCTTTAATTTCAATAGCGTTCGTCATATATTCAATAGCCTTTCATAAACGTGCGAGAGTTTATCTATTTTGATTCCACAAGTTGTGCCAATAAGTCCATGCTTTCTAAAGCACCTGACTCCATTCCAGCAGACACCATCCCGTCTCGATCTTCCACTGTTTGATAGACAGATATTGCCGTGAGAAGCGTTTTACCGTTTTTTTCTTCAAAGCGCGTCGTTTCCAAAAGAACATGTCCAGGAACGCCTTCAAATTCGAAGGTTCGAAGAAGGGATACGGTTATGAAGAGGAATCTGGCCTTATTAATAGGCCTTATCGACGACATCGTCCTTGGCGGGGGCACTAAGCCAAATGATGTATCGATTTGTACAAATAGTTCCTTTTAAGCTAATCTGAATTACCTCATAGTCGGCGCAAACACAAGGTACACGGATGATTCGGTTTCGCACCCCCAATTACATTTTGTCTCAGGTGACGGGGATCGATCCTTATCAAATACATGATCGGCAAGAGTTTTTCTACAAGCGTTTCACTCTCATGCAAAAAAAGCAGCGGTGGGCAATGATGAGACTTTCTCATACCGAAAAACTACCTACCCGCGAAAGAATAGGAAATGCTTTCAGAGTCGGAGCCGGAATCATACTCACGACGGGAGGACTTGGCACTATAGCCACTAGTCCGTTTATTCCGATTACATTTTTCGCTCTCACTGCCGCTGCAACCATAGGTGTCGCCGTAGGAACAAATGCTGCCGTCAAAAGCGGTTTACTATTTCGCTGGCGCGAAGAGCGAGATCTCAAACTTGTAGCAGCGCTTCAGGCATCCCAAGATCTCACATCTCGCGATTACGGTCCGAACTTATACTTGCAAGACGGCCTCTTAAATATTGCGCCTACGATTATAAAGCAAATAAAGCATCCTTGGTTTTCAAAACATTTCACACGACGAGAACAAAAAATCACGAACAGTCTTCATAAGCTTTTTAATTTGGCCGGCACCAGCCCAGAGAACTTTGGGCGCCCTGACTTTCGACATCAACTTGAAACAGGAATGGACTGGACTAAAGCTTTTTTGGTTGCGCTCACGAATCGTCTAGCTCCACAATCTCCGAGCTATAAAGTTCCTATCACTGGATATTTTGTTCATTGGCTCGATGGAACTCCCGGGAAATCTCTCGTTGAATCCCCTACCCAAGCGAACCCTCAACCAGAGCTTTATCGCGATTTTTTTGATACCTATTTTGACAATGTCAACAATGCAAACCGACAGAGACTTGCCTATCATCTTGCTACTGTGGACATGCGAATTACGCGACTCAGGGAACAGATTGAAGACGCAGAAGCGATCCATCCCTTTCACGACGAAGATCCTTTCAAAGAAGCAATGCAGGTCAGTAGCCTTCATGCGTTGTTCGAGCTAGATGCTGGAGGAAATGCTCCTCCAGAAAACGGCGGACATCTCCAAAGATTCTTCCGTAGAGATCCAACTATTGTGAAACCAAATCATGGTTTTCTTACACTTCCCGAGAGACCATTCGGCCATCGATAACGTTTCACTCCACCCAATAAGGTCATGTCCGTTTTGACCCGTTTAGGTGAGCCGAGATAGAATATTCCGCTATGTCAGGGAAGAAAAGAAAACGGAGTGCTGGCCGTTCCGGCAACCCACGCATCAACAGCGGTTCTGCCCCTTCTCGAATAACACTTCCGAAAAATGCTGATTCATCAAGAGAGGTGCCAGCAACTTCAGCTTCTCAAACTTCGACGAATTCGCAAGCACCTATAGTTCCTCCACCGCCAAAGAATTATTACACCCGATGTTTTGAAGCCCTCGGTTTCCAAGCATTCAACCCTCTCTACGACGGTGATGAGTATTATGAAAATCTTCGCAGAGCATTCGCTCTCGAGATGAAACTGATGTCTGTCGGATATTATCCTGATCCTGTCATCGCCGAAGCTGCACATGATCTTTTTATCGAAAGAATCACATCTCCTCTTTCTGATTGGATCCCTGTCCTCGCCGAGGAAATGCATGAAGGTCTTCAAAAGTTTTTCATACAACAATTCTTAAAACATGGAAAAACGATCGAAGACTTTCACACATGGGATAGAGATCGATTAAATGGATTCTTTGCAGAGAAAGAATTTATTGATCGTTCGCAGCTCATGAACGCCATCGTCTACCACGATGAAATCACTGAAGGCGCGACGTCGCGTTTTTATAATTCTTCGACAAGCTATACCGCTGGCCATCCGATATTGTTCGATGAGGATAGAGCTGCCATACAAATCTACGCAGGAATAGTTTCAACTACGGTTACAAAGGCTTTGCAAGATGGTTATACCATCGATGAAATCGTTGAAGGACTTGTTCGACAAACGGTAGCTTACGAGCTCTTTAATGTTGCTGGAATGTGTGCGATGAGAAATATCACCTTAGATGACGAAGGAATGTCTACATTTTCTGGCCTGAATATAGCAACGTCTAAAGAAAATGTCGATGGAAGCAATGTGGCGCTGGGAATGGCAAGTCAAGGATCATTCGTTTCGTTGTTACACATCAGAAGTAATCCCGCTAATTCCCTATCAATACCCATGGGAGCCCGTCTTCTCGAAATCGTTGCACGACGCACTCCTGGACTCTATGAAAAACTTTTCGAAGTAGCTTTTATTGAAGATACCGATATCGAATTTCCGCACCTTCTCATCCCGGATGCCATAAAGGCTTTTGTTACTAAGTTTTATGGTCAACGTGACCCTGAACTTACCGAGCGGCTACATGCGCTTGCCGATAGCTCCACGCTGGGATTCAACGAATTTGCAGAATTATCTAAAGTTTTTATCACAACTGTTTATACCGATCCTCGTTTCCGAAATCTTGTACAAGATGTCGAAGATCTGATGGCCCCACACACGCGGTCTTCTTATACTTTTCTTACTCCGCCAGCCTCTGCGCCACGAGTTAATCGAACAGCAGTTGAAGTTTACGTGGGGATGGGCGGCCTCCCTAACTACCTGAACAGAATCGACTTCTCCTTACATAATAGAGACTTAGGACGATAAGAACGCCCGAAGGTTCAAGACTAATTCATACTCAGATAGGCTTTCTCTATGGCCAATCCTGGAACGTATAGTTTTCGCGCAAAGATATGGATATGGCGATCGCCAAAAAAGGAAACTACAGCTCCGTGGCACTTCGTGACGCTTCCGAAAAAGATTCGCAATGACATCGAAGACTTATATAAAGGTACTTCCAGTAGTTTGGGCTCGTATCGAGTCCATGTCAATATTGGCAATACTGCATGGAACACTTCCTTGTTCCCGAGTAGAGAACTGGGACTAATTCTGCCGTTGAAAGCTGCTGTGAGAAAAGCAGAAGATCTGCATGAAGGAAAATCCGTCAGGATAATAATTGAGATTGTGGTTTAATCGATAATCTCATTGTTGGTTCCCTCATTTGGAGCTAACTCCCTTTCAACTATTTCTTAGCAACACTTTTTTGAACTTTCGGTAATTGATGCGCGATGTTATTCATGACCTGTGTCATTATTTCCAGAGGCGCCTGGGCATCGGAAGCAACCCCCTGTTCGAGAAGTTGTCTCGCATAAGTGCTGGGTTTTATCTTTAATTTTTTCGCCTGTCGTGTTATCTCGGTAAGAAGTTCATGCGAAATCCTAAGTGAGAAAACACTGTAGGCTAAGTCAAATGTAAGTTCAATTTCTCCAGCATCCTCCCATCCTTCGTTCAGAATTCCTTCGCGCTGATTCTTATTGCTTGATTTTTTTGATGCCATTATCATCACCTTTCAACAACGTAGGCTGTAATTACAGACCATGTTCCTTCCTCTATGTTTATAGGTCTCAGCCACAAAAGCAGAGTGTCTCCATCTTGCAGGCACACTTTCACTCGCGCTCGATAGCCATGGCGGACATGCCGTTCGAATCGTGCGGATAACTCTTGTCGTCTGAGTACTAGCTGTACCTCGTCTTGAGCAAGCTGATGCTTCTTCCATAACTTCTCTTCTACTTCTGCTCAGAAGTAGAGCTCTTTCACTCTCATTGTATTACGCTCCGTATTACGCGTCAAGGGCCAATCGCTGGGGTATTTCACAGGTTGGCCTACGTTGAGGGAAGAATTCGTTGTTGATTTTCAGACTAAAGCAGAGGTACGACAATTATTTCACGGTACAAGATATTGCTGCATGAACCTCATCGGATTCAGTCGGGTAGAGCTGTTAGCGCTGATCGAAACGCGACATCGCGTGGAGGTTTCGGATCATGAAAAACAACGATTGCACATGCTTAACGAGTTTTCGGACGCATTTTACGGGCGTATCGTGCTTGAAGCTTCGCGGCTAGCGCCTCTAGCCCTTCTACTTTTTGTGTCTCTGACATGGTCATATTTTTACTAGTCCACTATTCCTCTCCCTGGACTCAACAACGTTTCAATGAGTTCGTTCGCTTTAGTAATAGCGCCAGGAGAAACTCTCTCAAAACCTTTTAACCCAACAAGCCCATCGAATACGCGAGGATGGACTTTCAGAAATTCACGCATACCTTCCGTTGGTTCAGAAGGATATAGTTCAGCAAGTACGTCAGAGCTTTGAGATTGAGGGGCAGGATCACCCCGTCTCGTATCATTTCTTATTATTGGCTTTCCCAATGATTTCCGGACGGCATCTCTTGTTTCTTTATTAAAATAAAAAATTCTGTCTCTGTCGCCTTTCTCGTGAAGAGAAAATCCCAATGTAGGCGCTGCAATATTGGACCGACCTAATGTTTGGACCGCGACAATAAGTTCGTACTTCCCGTCGGTACTCGTAAATGTTGCAAGGACTCCTCCGACAACGTCGCTTAGTACCCAGCCTGGTTCTGCATTCGTTGCATCAGTCATTTCTCTGCCCTCCTGGCGTGAACTGTTAATTCTAGGCGACTTGCGCATATCGGTCAATATGGACACGCGTCTGTTCCATAGTTACCAAATTAATGGGCTAGCTCTCGGACTTATCTTGCAAAGAGAGCAGCACGTCCAAAGGTTCACCTGTCAATTGTCTGCTGTGGACAAGCGCAACCTTGACGGCTTTTCTTTTTATCTCTTGTGCGTAAGGTCCCGACCATCCCATGTCGACTGTTTCTTGAAAGAGTTCTAGCCACCTTCTGAAATGTTGATGTGTGAAGGGTTCAAGCATGTTTATTTTTGCGTGAGCCTCGAGGGGATTGCCTTCATATCCGTCTATTCCGAGCAGGAATTTGGCCCAGAATTGTTTGATCTTTGGGATGTGTGCTGACCAATCGACGTGTGCAACATCGTTGAAGATGTGGCCAAGTATTTCGTCTTGGGCAACGTCAGCATAAAAGCGTTGGACGAGTTCTCCGATTTCTTCTTCGTTGTCTAAATCGCAGTTGCGGAAATCGTTGGACTTGGTATTACTCATTGTTTCCATGTTGGCACACGTACTGATGAATATACCCATAGTGAATGTATTTGTCCTGCACCCACTGCGCGTTTTGATGTGATCCTTCATGCGTGCAAGGATTTAAATTCACTCCAAAATAGCCCTTACTGGAGGGCTTTCCACGTTAGGTAACCGCCATCGAGATTTGAGACGCTGTAGCCAAGTTGCGTTAGTAGCCTCGATGCTGAATGTCCTCGTTGACCGACCTGACAGAACACGACTATATGTTTATTTTTATCGAGTTCGAAATGCTGTTGCCTTAGATCGTCAATGTCGATATTTATGGCGCCGGGAATTGAACCTTCTTCGAATTCTTCACGAGTACGCACATCAACCAAGATTTGATCGTCAAGATCATGGGGTGTTACAACTAAATCCTTATTGTTAATAATTCCATCCGCAATGTAACCGAGCATGTTCACGGGATCTTTCGCCGAACCATATTGAGGAGCATACGCGAGTTCTAGATCAATGAGATCAACAGCAGATAACCCGCCGGAAATTGCAGTTGCGAGAACATCAATGCGCCTTGCCACATCGTGCCCACCTACACCTTGAGCGCCAAATATTTCTCCAGTGATCGGGTCGATATGCATTACCAAATGCATCTGTTCGGCACCTGGAAAATAGCCAGCGTGATCGTTGGGATGTGTGTGTATGGAAGTAAATTCTCGGTTTTGCCTTTCGAGCGATTTTGCAGATGCGCCAGTCATTGCTATCGTCCGGTCAAATGCTTTTACTACCGCCGTGGCGAGCGCCGTATTAGTTTTTTCGTTTTGTGGAATTCCACAGATTGCGTCCGCAGCTCGACGACCTTGCTTGTTTGCTAGATTCGCCAAAGCAACCAAAGATGGTTCGCCAGAAAGCACGTCGAATTTTTCGACCATATCCCCGACGGCATAAATATTTTCTATCGATGTTTTCATTGCAGAATTTACGACTACCCCACCTCTGGTCCCAATTTCGATTCCGGCAGCTTTCGCTAATGAAATTTCTGGGCGCACACCAATACTCGCAAAAATTAAATCAGCATCGAGAATTTTTCCATTTGACAAAGTAACGGAATTCTTTGTTGCCGAAACCACGGATGCGCTCAGCATGACTTCCACGCCGTGGGCACGCAGTTCTTCAGTTACATAGCTTGCCATGTCCTTATCTATTGGTGGCATAACCTGAGGAGCGAGTTCTATCAGTGTGACTTGTAACCCTTGCAGAGTTAGATTTTCCGAAATTTCAATACCGATAAATCCTGCGCCAACAACAATTGCCTTGCCATCTGATTTTTTCGCTTGGTGAATTTTCTGAACTAGAACATCAACATCAGCAACGTTTCTTAATGTGAGTAAGTTTTCGTGACCCTCCATGGGTGGAATAAATGGGGCGGCACCTAAAGACAGAATCAAATTGTCGTATTGGATAGATTCGAATTGCCCGTTGGAAATTTTTTTTACTTTCAAAGTATTTGACGACGGATCTATTTCTACAACTTCGTGACGGGTTCGCACATCGAGGTTGAATCTCGATTTAAGACTTTCAGGAGTTTGCAACAAAAGATCTTCTCTGTTTTCGATCACGCCACCAGCAAAATACGGCAAACCGCAATTCGCAAACGAAACATGTTCACCACGTTCGAGCACGATTATGTGCGCAGCTTCATCTAAGCGACGCAATCTTGTAGCGGCAGACATTCCACCCGCTACCCCACCAACTATGACAGTTACCATATTTTCCTTTTAATTTATGCAAACGATAGAAATAGTTTTTCTAGCTTTTTAAGGTCTATTTCTTTGGGTTTTGTTTCCGCTGTGTAGCACTCGGCCAATCCAGCAGTTATCATGGCGTAGCCTGCTCGACTAATTGCTTTATTGACAGCTGATAGTTGAGTAACAACTGATTCGCAATCTTGTCCTTCTTCGAGCATGCGAATGACAGCGCCCAGCTGGCCCTGAGCACGTTTGAGTCGCTTTGAAATTGGCTCGGTTGATTCCTCATTTAGCTTTACCATAAAGACATTCCTTACTTTTGAAATTTACCCAAAGATTTTCGACAGAAAACTTTTACCTTGCGCCTTCTCCGCGAGCGTACAGTTGCACTGATCTTGTTTGGCGACATTTTTCATTACGGAATCAACGTGGTTGCCGCACCCGGCCCAAGTTGTTTTTCCACAGTTTTTACATTTTGTTGGACGACACATTTTGTTACCTTTCATATAGAGTTCGTATACCCGGGGGGGTATGTCAATATTGTAACAGAGTCATAATGGAAAAGCTAGCTTTTGAGGTGGTCTTCAAATAACACGGGAGATCCTTCACTTCGTTCTGGATGACGCGCGAAAGTTCTGGATGACGCGCAAAAGTCGCTAGAAATCTAAAGCGATTCGGCTTTTTTCGGGATGTTTTTGACCATTGAACCAAATACTATTCCGTGAAAGGGTCGCACAAGCCACCAATAGGCGTGCCCCGCTAATCCTTTTGGTCTAAAAGTCGCCCGAAGTGAAAACACGCACTCATCGGGTCGATCTTTAAGAGTTTCGATGCTTAAAGTTAATGCCGCTTTACCTGGAAGTTTCATTTCAGCAACAAGGTGTAATAATTTTTGGTCGACTTTTTCATCTACACGCCAGAAATCTATTGTTTCACCTACACGCAACGTATCGGAGTTTCTACGACCACGTCGCATTCCTACCCCACCAACAAGTCGGTCTAACAATCCTCGAACTTGCCACGCAAAAGGAAAAGAATACCATCCGTTGGTTCCTCCAATGCCTTCAATTACTTTCCACAATTCGCTCGCAGGCGCGCGACACAAATGGATTCGTTCGTCGACATAAAGCGAACCACCTGACCATTTTGGATCAGTGGGTAGCGGATCGCTGGGAAGTTGATCTTGTGAGTTGTTTGCATTTAAGGCGGAAGACCAACGCGTGTTGATGTCTCCACTTTTTACTCGGTCAAGCGCTAGCGAAACCGCGGTGTCGAAAGGCAGCAGGCCTTGTTCTGGGTCTGGAATAATTTGTGAAACTTTGTGATCGCCTGCAATAACTTCAACAACCAGACTGTTAACGAGCGGGCGTGCAATTGCCCTAGGTACGGGCGTAACCAAATTGATCCAGTGACTCGACAACTTCGGCGTCAAAATTGGCAACGTTATAATTACTCGTTTTTTTAGCCCAGCAACTTGTGCATAGCGCTGCATCATTTCTCGATACGTCAAAATGTTTGGACCAGCAATATCAAAGTAGTCGTTTACCTCTCCTTTCACGTCGACAGCTGCGACAAGATAACGAAGAACATCGCGAATTGCAATTGGCTGTATACGTGTCGACAGCCATTTGGGAGTAATCATGACGGGAAGGCGCTCAGTTAAATAGCGAACCATTTCGAACGAGGCAGAACCTGAACCAATAATTACTGCAGCGCGAAGTTCAATTGTTGGGACACCGCTTGCGCGAAGTATTTCACCGGTCGCAACGCGCGAAGCAAGATGCATGCTGAGAGATTCGCTTTGCTGGTTCGCTATTCCACCCAGATAGATAATGCGTTTTACGTCAGCGGCACGGCACGCAACTGCAAAGTTTTCTGCGATTTCTTTTTCGGCTTCGTCTAAATTCTTTCCCAGCACGATTGAGTGAAGCAGGTAATAGACAACATCAATTCCGTCAACTGCTTTTTTTACGTCGGTACGGTTACGTGCATCGCCTTCGACGATTTCAATATCGTCGTGCCACGGATAGTCGCGAAGCCGATGTGCATTACGAGCCAGTACGCGAACCGAATAGCCCTCTTCTAACAGCAATGGCACAAGGCGACCACCCACATAACCGGTTGCTCCGGTGAC
>CALMUU010000158.1 GCA_937872965.1 uncultured Actinomycetes bacterium | reverse complement strand
TGTAGGAACAGCAATACAGCACCCTAGAACACCAAGGAAGTGCCGTCGCGAAATAAAGTTATCCATAATATCCTGACTTTAGGGTCGTACCTTGGAAACGAGATGATCTACGACGAGGTACACTACAAGGTGCGGCCCTCCCCCAAAATAACGAAATGGCAGCAGTTCGTTCAGTTGTCTCCCGTCTTGAGGTTCGCAGGTGCGGCCCTCCCCAGCTGAATTTAGGGTCTGATCTTGGAAAAGTAAGAAAAGCGCTACAAAGCGACTCTTCTTTTCTAAGGTCGGACCCTCCCCTAACGCGATGCAACTCCATATTCACGCAAAAGATTCCGCGAAAGCAACGAGTGTTCTAATACCGAAACCTGTACCACCTTCAGTATTTTCACCATCGGTCTTCGATAAGAATGCCGGACCGGCAATGTCGAGGTGACACCAATCGACTTTATTGACAAATTCACGCAAAAATAATCCTGCAGTAAGAGATCCACCCCAGCGAGGACCCGCATTTGCAACATTGGCAACAGGAGTATCGATAAGCGTACGGTAGTCTTCGGGTAAAGGCATCGGCCAAAATCGCTCGCCTGCTTTTTCTGAAGCGTCGATTACTTTGGCGCGAAGTTTGTCGTTATTTCCCATTGCTGCAGCGATCAAATCACCCAGCGCAACGACACATGAACCCGTCAGTGTTGCAAGGTCCACAATGGCGTCGGGTTTTCCTTCTGATGCTTCAATGAGAGCATCCGCCAAAATCAAGCGGCCTTCTGCATCTGTATTTTGAACTTCTACGGTGACACCATTGCGATAAGAAAGAATGTCATCGACACGATACGCGGATCCCGACGGCATATTTTCGACAAGAGGAATGTAGCCCTCAATGTTGACCTTGGGTTTGATTGCTGCAATTGCTTTCATTGCACCCGCAACAGCTGCCGCACCGGACATGTCGCATTTCATTGTGGTCATCGAATCTCCCGGCTTAAGAGAAAGTCCACCCGAATCGAAAACAACCCCCTTACCCACAAATGCGAGAGTTTTCTTAGCGCCCGGCGCACGATAGGTGAGTCGCACGAAACGTGGGCGATTCTCTGAACCTTGGCCCACCGCGATAACACCAGTCATTTTCTTTCGACGAATGGCAGCTTCATCCATCACCGAAACTTTGATCGAGGTTGATGTAAAAAGTTTTTGAATCTGTGCAGCAAAAACTTGAGGAGCCTTAGCATTCGGTGGAGTATTAATTGCATTACGCGCCCAGAGCACCCCTTCACAAACCGCACTCGAGCGTTTGAATGCAGCGACAGTCGTTGCTTTTGTAACATCCGCGATTGTTATTTTTTTCAAATCCTTTTTGTTGGACTTTTTATATACGTCATACGTGTAAGTCCCCAATGCAAAACCTTCGTAGAGCGCAGTTGCAACTTCTTCTGACTTCAGCACAGTCGCTGCGGTTTCGCCCAGAGAAACAGTCGCTGATGCAAAGGAGGATGCGGCGCGCCCAGCAGATGCTGCAGCACTTCGCAAGACAGTGAGATCAAGTTTTTTGGGGTCACCCAAACCGACAACGAGAACAGGACGCTTCGTTCCATCAACAAGAAGGGTTGTATTTTTTTCACCCGTAAAGTTCAAACGAGTAAGTGTTGCTTTGAATTGCTTGCCTAGTACTGCTTCGAGGTTTGCATGTGCACGTGGTGGCACTTTCGTTCCAGAAAACATGCCGACAATTTCGACAGATCCAGCAATTGC
>CALMUU010000157.1 GCA_937872965.1 uncultured Actinomycetes bacterium | reverse complement strand
GCGACACCAGAAACCAAATAGGCCTCTTCGCCAGGCTTCACAAGCCGGTACTGTTCACGCGCAATACGCTCAATCTCTGCATCGGTAGAAAGACTTTTCCGTTCCTGCTTCATTTTCCGATTTGCTTCTTGCAGCGTCGCAAGTCGACGACGTTCTATTTTTTCCTCACGACTCTGCGTGTAATAGCCTCGAATGGGGTACACATAGATAAACATTGTCGCAATGACAGTAACTACAACAAGAACACAACCAATCATGGTGCGCTTACGGACATCTACAGAACTATTCAAGGTGAACATCTTATTGACTCAGAGCGATGAACGTGTGAATGCGTTGATTCCAGGGTATTGTGCAGCAGAACCCAGCATTTCCTCAATACGCAGTAGCTGATTGTATTTTGCCACTCGATCCATACGTGCAGGTGCACCCGTTTTAATTTGTCCGGCATTGGTCGCAACAGCCAAATCGGCAATGGTGGTATCATCGGTTTCTCCACTGCGATGACTCACTACACACCTATAATTGTTCTCTCTTGCAAGCTTCATCACATCGAGAGTTTCCGTCAACGTTCCTATCTGATTGAGCTTGATAAGAATTGCATTCGCAACCTTTTGTTCTATTCCCATAGCGAGTCGAGATTCATTCGTCACGAAAAGATCGTCCCCCACGAGCTGAACGCGTGAACCTAATTTTGAAGTCAACGACTGCCAACCGTCCCAATCATCTTCTGCTAAACCATCTTCAATAGAAATAATCGAAAATTCATCACACAACACCGCTAAGTAATCAACAAATTCCTCCGATGAAAAACGTTTTCCTAAACCACGTAAATCGTATGTGCCTTCACGAAAGAATTCCGTCGAGGCCACGTCAAGCGCAAATGCGATATCATGACCAACTCGCAAACCTGTTTTATCTATCGCGTTGGTTAATATCGCAAGAACATCATGTGGCGTATCAATATCAGGAGCGAAACCTCCCTCATCTCCTAGGCCAGTAGACAATCCCTGCGACGCCAGAAGACTTTTGAGCGATTGATATACTTCGCTTCCCCATTGCAGTGCTTCACTAAAACTCGAAGCACCCACGGGAATAATCATGAATTCTTGAAAATCAATGTTATTGATAGCATGTTCACCACCATTGAGAACATTAAGCATAGGAACAGGCATGACGTGGGGATCAAGACCAGTTTCCAATGCAAAAACTAATGATTTTCCTTGATCAGTTGCACGAGCATAAGCAACGGCCAGACTTGCTCCGAGAATAGCGTTGGCACCCAGACGCGTTTTATTGGGCGTACCGTCGAGTTCGATCAAACCGAGATCGATAACTCGCTGGTCGTCGACGCTTTTTCCAATCAGGTATTGTGCAATTTCTGTGTTGACATTATTGACAGCGGTAAGAACACCTTTGCCGTTGTACCGGGAGTTATCACCATCGCGAAGTTCACACGCTTCGTGCGCGCCTGTACTGGCACCTGAAGGAACAGCCGCTCGACCAACGATTCCATTCTCTAAAACAACTTCTGCTTCTAACGTGGGCAACCCTCGGGAATCGAGAATTTCACGTGCATGAATCTGTACAATTTTCGTCATTTTTTTTCTTTCTTCGTTTTTTCTTCTGCTTTAATGCGTTCCCATTGAGCGACAACTTCATCAACACTTGAAGCATCACTGTCTCCAAAGACATGGGGATGACGTCGAATAAGTTTATCGATCAAAATCCTAAGAACATCATCGATATTGAAATTTCCTGATTCCGATGCAATCTGTGCGTGGAGCATCACCTGCAAGAGAACATCCCCAAGTTCTTCAGCTAACGCTTCATAGTTTGGATTCTGATCTTCATTTTCTAAAGTTTGAATTGCTTCGAGAACTTCTGCAGTTTCTTCTTCAAGATATTTTTGCAGCGTAACATGGGTCTGTTCCAAATCCCATGGGCAACCATTTTCCGGATCACGCAACTGCGCAACTACACGAGTCAATTCTTCAAATGCATCCGAATTCATTGCGTGTTCGTTCAGTGCAAATATCTATTCTGGAATCTCGCTCGGCGAAATCTCAGCTGGAGGTGTCGTCGTGGCAGGTGTATCCTTTTCGAGAGTAACTATCTCGGGGATCCCCTCACTATTTTTCTTTACTCGACCATACTTTGACAACACTTTCACTTTTGCTTTCTTCAAACTCTTTTGAACTTCATTCATAAGATCTGATTGCTTCTCTGGTTCGAGCTGCTGACGAATTTGATCACGTACATCATCAAGTGTCGGCACAGAATAGGCTGCTGCTTTTAAGACATGGAAACCAAAGTCAGTCTTGACAATTTCAGAAATTGACCCGACCGGCAAGCTGCTTGCTGCAGCTTCAAACTCTGGCACGAAGCTTCCTTGAGCGAAACACCCCAAATTGCCTCCTGAATTTTTTGACCCCGGGTCTGTTGATTTATCTTTCGCAAGCTTGGTGAAGTCAGTACCTTTATCGAGTTCGGATTTAATGCTTTGTGCCTCTTTTTCGGTTTTTACAAGGATATGTGAAATCGATTTTCCTGATTCACACGGAGTTGCTATCTGCTCTTGATTTTCGTCGTAATACTTCTTGATCTCTGCTTCTGTCACTTTTGGGGCATCGCGAAGAAGTGCATACTGTTCAGCAAAAGCAGCAGTGAGACGATCGCGAAAGTCCTTCGGGAAAGCTTTCCAAATTTCGTCGACATCTCCGCCGCCGGATCCACCAAAAAGATTTTTTGCATCCTCTTCGGCAGATTTTCTATCCGCCTTAGTGATTTTCATTTTGTGTTTAATACGCACTTCTTGAATGGAAAGAGTTCGCATCACAATATTGGCCCAACTCGCGCGATATGTCGGAGTGAGTTTGCCATCTTTAACCAAAGGTTCTTGGCCGCCCCCCAAAAGCTTGACCAACGGCTTATTCTTTGCAAGTGCATTAATGTCTGCATCAAGATCCGATTCACTGACACTTAATTTATTATAAGTAACAGCTTTTTTTTCTGAAAGGCCCAGTTCATTCTTAACTGTCGAACACGACGAAAACACGAGGCTCATAACAAGTACGAGGGAAGAGAGGATAAGAATTTTTTGTATTGATTTCACGAGCCTTCAGGCTAGTTGACTTTACTCAAATAACTTCGCAATAAGCTCCCGAAGTTCCCGCGCCGGAGCTTTGTTCTCTGCAAGATTCACCACAATTTCAGCAGGACCCAGCGCATGAGCCTGTTTATAGAGAGAGCCAGGGAAAAGGCGCGACAGACGAATCTGAAGCGACTGTGGTAGTTCAATGCCAATCAATCGAAATGCATTTCGATTCGCAACAATAGACAGGATTCCCACATTCTGGCAAGAAACCCTTAGGTGAGTGATATCAATGAGCGTCACCGTCACTTCAGGAAGCGTACCAAACCGATCAACGAGTTCATCCCCAATGGATTCAACATCGGCATGAGTTTTAGTAGAAGAAAGCCTTCGATAAATATCGAAGCGATGATCTTGTTTCGTAACATACTCTTCTGGAATCAAAGCATCGCCAGGAACATCGATAGTAATTTCGTGTGGAGCTTCGCGTGTAACTCCATTAAGGTCATCGATTGCTTCGGTCACCATTTCGCAATAGAGGTCAAAACCTACTGCTGCGATGTGTCCTGATTGCACATCGCCCAACAACGACCCAGCACCACGAATTTCCAAGTCACGCATCGCGATTTTAAAACCGGATCCAAGCTCTGTGAATTCGCCTATTGTTTTGAGACGTTCATAAGCCTCATGAGACAACGCTTGATTCTTCGGTGAAAAAAGATACGCATACGCACGTTGGCCACGGCGGCCCACACGTCCTCGCAATTGATAAAGTTGCGCAAGACCAAGCGCATCAGCACGATCGACGATCAAAGTGTTAACGGCAGGAAGATCGAGACCACTTTCCACAATCGTGGTGGCTATGAGAACATCGTATTTACGTTCGTAAAAATCTTCGACAATTGTTTCGAGACGATTTTCTGCCATTTGCCCGTGCGCTGTCACCACACGCGCTTCAGGTACAAGGTTGCGAATCGAATCAGCGACGTGTTCGAGATCACGCACACGATTATGAATGAAAAATACTTGACCTTCACGAAGAAGCTCTCGTCTAATCGCTTCCGCCACCGCTCGTTCATCGTATTCATGGACATAGGTCAAGATAGGTTGCCGATCAGCGGGAGGAGTCGTGATCATGGACATGTCCCGAATACCTGTTAAGGACATTTCGAGCGTACGTGGTATGGGAGTAGCAGTGAGAGTAAGGACATCAACATTAGTGGCGAATTGTTTGATGGATTCTTTGTGCGTCACACCAAACCGCTGCTCTTCATCAACAACAAGAAGACCTAAGTTTTTAAACTCAACATCGCCGGATAAAAGACGATGAGTACCAATAACAACATCAACAGTTCCATCTTTGACTCCATCAAGGACTGTTCGCTGTTCTTTGGCAGTTCGAAAACGCGATAACACTTCGACGCGCAAACCGAAAGATGAAAAGCGCTCCTCGAAAGTGTGTCCATGTTGTGTGGCAAGCAAAGTTGTCGGCACAAGAACAGCAACTTGTTTGGAGTCTTGCGTTGCTTTAAACGCAGCTCGAAGCGCCACTTCCGTTTTTCCGAATCCCACATCGCCACACACAAGTCGATCCATTGGATGATCTTGTTCCATGTCATGCTTAACATCATCAATTGTGTTCTTTTGATCAAGTGTTAATTCGTAGGGAAAAAGGTCTTCCATTTCTCGCTGCCATCCCGTATCAGGAGAAAAAGCAAAACCGGTTGCATGCAGACGCTTGCGATAGAGAACAACGAGTTCTTGCGCAATGAGGTTAACTTGCGTACGCACAGAAGCGCGCGTCTTTTCAAAGTCAGCACCACCTAAGCGATTAAGAGTGGGTTTATCTCCTCCGATATATTTGCGAACGAGCCCTACTTGATCAGAAGGAACAAAGAGTTTGTCGCTCCCTTTAAAAGAGAGGATCAAATATTCTCGCGTCACTCCCATCATCGTTTTGGTTTCGAGCCCTTCAAAAATTCCTACGCCATGGTGGTGGTGTACGACATAATCACCTTGGGTAAGATCATCATACGTTTGAATCGATCGTCGTGAACCGCGTTGTGTTCGTCGCACATGTCGATGGCCCGCGAGTTCATGATCGGTGATGATCGTGATTCCAAACGTTGAACAGATCACTCCATGATCAATGTCTGCGACGACTCCATAGATGGTGTCGGATCCTGAAGTACTAAAAGGCACGAGATCAACGGGTGTAATTGTGAGCGCATGTTCTCCAAGCTGGCTTCCCATCCGCGATACTCCTGCAGCGGAATCAGAAACCAAGACCGTGGTTGTGTCCCCTTGCGCATGTGCCATAAGGCGACGGGCAAGTTCAGCATTGTCACCTCGAGGTGTATCAAAACCGACGCCTGAAATTGCAGCTACGTCAGGAGAAGGGGCAATGGAAGGCCACAAACTCGGCGTACACGAGCGTAATACCAGGTCAATATCCACAAAGAGACTAGGCGCATCAGATACAGGGGCATCCCAGGTTATGGACAAAGTTTGTGCAAGCGATGATTCTTCATCACGAAGTTCTTGTACGCGATGCGAACTCTGTAAAGGGTCACAGACAATGACAGAATCATTTTTTGCGATTAATCCCAGAAAACCTTTCGTGTCTGTAGTGAGAAAGGGAAGAAATGATTCCATCCCGTCGAAAATTCTTCCTTCCGATATAGATACAAATGAATCACGTGCCCATGAATATTGCTCAGCGAGCTGTTGAGATGTTTCACGCAAACTATCGTCGAGTAACAGTTCACGGGCAGGATAAATAGTCATTGACTCACATCGATCATTCGAGCGTTGATCGGCAATTGAAAAGTACGAAAGCCTCTCGATAGTATCGCCCCACATTTCAATTCGGATGGGATGTGCAGAGGTGGAAGGAAAAACATCGACAATCGAACCTCGCACTGCGCATTCACCACGAGACTCAACTTGAAACTCTCGCGAATACCCGCCACC
>CALMUU010000156.1 GCA_937872965.1 uncultured Actinomycetes bacterium | reverse complement strand
TGGTTCGGCGTGCGGGCCGTGTCAGATACAACGAACAGGTTGATATAAGAAAGGAAAGTCTATTACACAGGCGTCTTCGAGCGCGAAGTGAGATACTTACTCTTAGTTAAGTGTAGGTAAACCTTGTAAATGGTCTCGTGATCGGGCAGGAGCTGGCGCCTCGCCATGAACAAGATGCCCCGACCGTGGTTCCTTCCCTTTTCCTCGTCTTCGTGATCCACCTTTTGAAGATCCATTTGGAACAATTCTCAAGGTAGGAGGAGTGTGTGCTGTCTCGGGAGTCTTCTTCTCTTTTCCATTTGCTAACGGATGCTGTGCTCGACGAGCTGTTTCGAGGGGAAGAGGTGACTGAATGCGTCGAGGTCGCGGAATTCTTTCCAGCGCCTTTGTCGTAATAGCGAGAGAGGCGCGTGTTTCATTCCTATTTCTTTTGTCAAAAACTTCTTGAGGACTTCCTACAGGCGGCGCCACTGTATCAATATAGAGACACACAATGCTGGGATCGTACACAACGACTGGACTGGTTGCGGCAAGGGAATGAGCATCTCCTTCAAACCCGTGATCACGAAGACTCTTCACAACTTCAAGCGCATCCGAAAATAATTGAAAAATAATTTCGTCACGTATATCGACATCCAAAGTGTGGAGTGATCTAAAACCATCTCCCTCGACCATTTCGCCAGTCTTTTTCCCCAGCGCTGCACTCAAAAGAAAAAATTCTTGCAAACGCTTCTTGAAGCCAGGGATAGAGGCCATAACATCGCCCCAAGGAAGACCATGAAAGATTTCTTCATCGCTCATGATTTCTAATTGACCAGCATCTCCAGTAATCCGTGTAGGAAAAGCTTCATGGGCAAGGTCCAGAATCCTTTCTATATGCGTTGCAATAACGCTTTGAAAATAGGGAATGGGATTGGGAACACCCGTTGTTGGATCATTGGTAGCGCGGCAATAATCTTGGATCCAAGAATTCAGTTCCTTAACTTCCGGTGGCATAACATCACGCAATGACTCACGAAAAGCCTGAATCCAGGCCTCATTATCCGAAATAGATTTGGCAGGACCGTCCGCAACTCTAAGATCAGGGCCGTTACTTTGGGTCGGGGTCATAAGTAATTCATCCTTGTTTACTGATCCTTTATCCATTCTAGAGAATTGCCACATTTGACGCAAAAACTCTGCGATTGCTAGCCTATCTACTTCTGTAAGCCTAAGAAAAGAGCATGTTGTGAGAAGTATCCGAAGCCGTTTCCGGAGAACACCAAGCGCACAACAACACACTGATGATGTGCTTGCAACCCTCTCGCCGGGAGATCTCCAGACACAAGAAGATCAACAAACCACGACAGAAATCGATAATTTGGTCGGACAGACCACTGGTGGCCCTAATCCAGATTTAGATATTCAATTAAATCGGATATTATCCCGACCTCGTCTCACAGAAGAACACGTATTAAACCTTCTCCATAAGATAGACATCGATGACACAGGAGTACACGAGGGAATTTACACATCTCACGGGCAAGGACATCTAGCGATTCGTCGCCTCGTTGAAAGAAAACTACTTACCCCACAACATGTAGGCCATATCGTTCAAACAATTGATCCACATGAATTATCAGACTCTGATGACATTCACGGACGAGAAAGATTCCTCCATACGGCCAAAACGCTTTATAAAACAGGGTCGTTAACCATTAAGTTTTTAGCTGAGTCTGGGCTGTTGTCTGAGTCAGATGTCGATGTTATTTTTGGCAAATTCAGAAGTTCCGATGAATTCGATGAACATGTCGTTGCTGATATCGCTCGACATTGCTACTTAACTCCAGCACAGATTACGCAGATCGTTTGTTTTTCAAATCCTCATAAACCAGATAACGCTATTGCTTGTCTCGAGGAGAGAGAACTTCTCGATCGTAAGAATGTTGAAAGCCTTCTTGCTCGTCTCGATCTCAATAATGAATCCGCAATGAAACTCATAGTAAGTTTTGCAAAACGAGGTCTCTTCACTCATGATGATTACATCAAACATTCTGCTCAGCTAGGCCCTAATAGGCTTTATGCTGCTGACTTGTACGAAGGATTACTTGACAATAAACAACTCACCCGTGAAGATTGTGATTCAATCCGAGCTCTCATAGATCCTACGAATCGATATGCTCCAGATGTACTTAAATTGTTTTCTAAGCATTCACTCCTTGATCAAAAAACAACAACACGCATTCTCGATAGAATCAATCCTGAAAAGAACCATGTTTTCAAAACGTCACTCATGGAATACTATACGTATCTCGCACCTCTCCTTGAGATGAGCTCTGCTCAAACATCAACCTTCATTTCACGGGTTTTCCCCCTAGCGGATTATCGAAATAGGCAGGCTATTCGCATATTAGAAACTTTGGGAAAACGTGGCCTTCTCAAACCGATCCATTACAAGGAGATCACTCGCAACACCAACCCGAACAGCTCAAGAGGGCCCGTCTTTCTTAGGTTTGTATTAGATAATCACGGAATGGACGAACGAACCGTGAGTACTCTAATCAAAAAAATGGATCTGGCTGATAGTAACAAAAGGGAAACCTCTATCGAGTGTCTCAAGATGTTCATGGAGAAAGGCTTACTTGCGGATACTCATGTTAAATTTCTCATTGAAAATGGTCCGAGTTCATTGAGGACAGTTGTAGCACTCCTTCATGAAAACGATCTACTGGGCGACGAACATCACCAAATGCTTGCGGAGCAGTATGGCTATATCTACTATGGACCAGCAGGAAGAGGTAACCCGATTTTTGCGCAGAGGAACAACGCCACGGGACGACTTGCTGTTTACGCAGGCGATGTAAATGAGCCCTGTTGGGCGCTAACAGGAAGCGACGGTTTGGAAGAATTTAGATCCCTAATCGATCCCGAATCTCCTGTTCCTCCCGCATATAGAGATGTTGCAAACACTGCTCCGGAAACACTCGCTGAATACAGAGCTTCTCTTGGCTTAGCAGCAGATCATCTGCAACGCTGGGAACCAGTGGCGTGCCGAGAAGCAGTAGTTACGCGATAGCATCACATTTATAGCCGAAAGCGATACTACAGTTTCGAGGAATCGCGCGGCGCCTCTTTTTTTATGGAGGCAGGCATGGCTGTATCGTTGCGAAGCTCTGCCACAACATCATCGGCCATGTGATACGTCTCTTCTGATGTAGGAAAGTTTCCTTCACGAACATCTGTGACATATCGAGCGACTGCTTGGCTCGCAACATTTTCTACATCTGCGTATGTGCGCACAAACTTAGGGAGTTCACCTTCACCAATTCCTAGCAAGTCATGTATAACAAGAACCTGGCCATCAACGTGGCGGCCAGCACCAATACCAATCACGGGAATAGTTAACTCTTCGGTGATCGTTCGGCTCAAGGCATCAGGCACACATTCCACAACAATCATGGATGCTCCCGCGTCTTGAACTGCTCGCGCATCGAGTAAAACCTGCTGTGCGCGAGAAAAATCTTTTCCTTGCACCTGATAGCTTCCCAATTCCAATAACGATTGCGGAGTCAACCCAACATGACCCACAACGGGAATCTTTGCATCGACAATTGCGCGAATAACGTCTACGCGTTCTTGTCCACCTTCAACCTTGACGGCATGTGCTCCAGCGCGCACCAAATCAATGGCGTGCTTCACTGCCTTTTCAATAGAGACGTGATAGCTGCCCCACACCATATCGGCAACAATGGGAAGATCAGACTCTGCGCGCGCAACCGCAGCGACAAGCATTTCCATTTCATCCGTCGTCATGGACATTGTTGATTCATATCCCAGCATGACCATTGCAGCTGAATCGCCGACTAAAACAATGTCTGCGCCGCCCGCCGTTGCAAAACGCATCGTTGGTGCATCATACGCAGTGACCATG
>CALMUU010000155.1 GCA_937872965.1 uncultured Actinomycetes bacterium | reverse complement strand
TTTTTGTTTTCGTTCATCTGATAGATTTTCCACCCAACCAGGGGCGATTGGCTCAGCCTGGTTAGAGCGCTTCCTCGACATGGAAGAGGTCACAGGTTCGAATCCTGTATCGCCCACTCATTCGCTTTGCTCATTCGTGGGCAATCGCCGCTGTACTTGTCTCCTCTGGAAGCCGTTCAAGCGCCACGGAGGCTTCAGCGCACGCGCTTGACCTGCGATATATGGGGAAGAGGTCGCTTTCGAATCCTGTATCGCTCATTGTTAATTTAGAGCGCGCTTCCTCGCTACGATATATGGGGAAGAGCTCACGGGCTAGAATCCTGTATCGCTCACTGAAATTGAGATCAGCTAGCCAAGCTGTAATCCATATATGACATAGGGGTTATAAAGTGAATAGATTGATAGGCATTGTGTTAATAGGAGCGATTCTTCTCGCTGGATGCAGTTCTGATAAAGCTAAGAACACTGAATCAACTGCCAAAAAAACAATAAACACGAAAGTGGAATTACCGACAGCTAGAAGTGATCAAAAAAACATGATGAGTGTTATCCCTGATTTGCGATCCCAACCCGACGGTTATACCGAGATCGAAAGGAAGCGCGTTGATGTAGAGAGCCTTGAGGGGGATTATTGTCCGGGTGTACCACGAGTAAGTACGGTTGTTGAACCTCGTGCAGGTGCATATGTACAATATGGTAAAGGACGAGAATCGTTTTTAAGTAGTGGCGAGTTAGCCTCGTATACTGTCTACAGTTTTGAAACTCCTGAAATAGCCGAGAAATGGTTAACAACCGCGAAAAAAATAGTAGTGACCAAATGTAAAGATTATGTATATGATCTTCGCGACGGTGTTACATACACGGAAAAACCAGCATCGATCGGAAATGTTACCCAAGCGGATGACTCATTTGTCACCACCTTCACATATTACGACATAGAAGGTAATGAGATTCTATCTACTTACAGTGTCGTAGCTACTAAAGGGCGTTACACATTTCAATTAGAAAATTCATCCGCTGTCGCCTTACGCAGTCAAATCAATGCAATTGCATATAAAATTAAGGATTAATCTCTATTAATCAAGAACTGATAGCGCATCAGTATGCACTCACCGAAACACATAGAAGTTCTGAGTGCTTGATGTAATAGCGTAGCTAATTAACGTGCTTCAATACCTCGACCGTTAGATGGTGCTGCGGCAAGACCATTCGTACCAAGATCTATGCCAACCTCATTATGAAACATTCATAAAAAGACGAATAGCATCGGCTATTTCTTCCACGCTAAGACTCGAAACGTCGATGACCTCGTCGGCTACTTCTTTTGTTGGTAATACATACTTTTCAAACATCGGAGTAAGAATTAGATTTTCGTAATCGTCTTCTTGAATAATCGCATCTTTGTCTCTTCGCCCAGCACGAACCCCTTCATCAAGCTCAAAGAAATATGATTTGTCATACATCGACATAAGAATCGGGTTATGTAATGCGAGGTAACCCTCGACGATGATTATCGGTTTTGCGGTAATCGTCCTTGGTTTCATGATTCCATGCACAACATAATCAGAATTTGATCGGTGTGCCCATGTGTTAATAGTGACAGATTGATTATGCGCAAGTTTTTCGAGATCGGCAA
>CALMUU010000154.1 GCA_937872965.1 uncultured Actinomycetes bacterium | reverse complement strand
TCTCTTGTTCGTGTTCGTTATTGTCCACATGAGAAACGGCATCGTGAAACTCAGGATCAAAAAGTGCACCCTCGGCGTCTACTTGTTCAAGCCCTTGACGCTCCAAAACGTTATAGAGATCGCTATAAACAAGCTCAATACCTTTGCGAAGCTTCTTCGATTCTGAATCTTTGCCTGTGATCATTTTGAGAGCAAGTTGAAAATTATCAATCACGGGAAGCAGTTCTTCCAACATCTTGATGCTTTTTGAGTCTGTGTACTCTTGTTGATCGCGGATAACACGCTTTTTATAGTTTTCAAAGTCTGCTTGGAGTTGGCGTAATGCTTCTAGATATGCATCGCGTTGCTCTTGGACAACGAGAACTTCGGAAGAGGTCGGTAGGTCAGGAATATTGACAGGTGTTCCATCAGCATCCTCTTTGTTGATATCAGTTTTATCTTCATCAATCCAAGAAGGAATTGAATCTAAAACAACATCATGACCATCGAAGTCGTAATCATCAACGTCGTCAGCTGGATCATCCTCAATAAGATCACCCAACTCGTCGAGTTTTTCCATACTGGCGATAAATTCTGGATCGCCCTCGGAGTCTTTATCCTTTTTCTTGCGGGGAGCCATTATTAGGCTCCCTTACTTTCTGCTGCTTCTGGTTCAGTATCACTGCTATCGCTCGCAGGCTCATCTTCGACAACTTCTGCTTCTGCAACATCGTCGGAAGCGTGGTCTGCTGCTTCAGTCGCATTGTCAGTACCGCCGGCAGCCGCATTGCTTGCACCTGCCGCTTGTGCTGCTGCATAAATGCGTTGCGTAAACTCTTGACTTGATTGCATAAGTTCTTCATGCTTCATCTTGATTTCTTCGGAAGTTGCGTCGGCCTTTTCAAGAACCTCTTTCAATCCCTTAAGAGCAGCATTGATGCTTTCTTTTTCGACATCGTTGACAGTATCACCTTGTTCGCTAAGAAGTTTTTCGGTCTGCCATACAAGTTGGTCCGCATTGTTACGCGTTTCAATCTCTTCTCGGCGGACTTTGTCTTCTTCAGCGTGCGACTCAGCTTCTTTCATCATGCGGTCAATCTCTTCTTTGGAAAGAGCGGTTCCGCCGGTGATGGTCATCTGCTGTTCTTTACCTGTTCCCAAGTCCTTTGCAGAAACATTGACGATACCGTTGGCATCAATGTCGAAGGTAACTTCGATTTGAGGAATCATACGAGGGGCAGGTGGAATACCTTGGAGTTGGAATGTACCAAGATTGTGGTTACGGTAACTCATTTCGCTTTCACCCTGAAGGACTTTAATTTCTACCGAACTCTGATTGTCATCAGCAGTGGTGAAAACTTCAGAACGCTTTGCAGGAATGGTTGTGTTGCGATCAATCAAACGCGTCATAATTCCACCCTTGGTTTCAATACCAAGAGAAAGAGGTGTCACGTCGAGCAAAAGAATATCTTTCACCTCACCACGCAATACACCCGCTTGAATCGCGGCACCAACAGCAACAGCTTCGTCAGGGTTAACGCCTTTTTGTGGTTCGCGCCCACTGAGTTCTTTTACTAGATCAGACACTGCAGGCATACGCGTTGAACCACCCACGAGCACAATGTGTTCAATGTCTTTGACGCTCAAGCCTGCATCAGCAATGGCCTTCTCGAAGGGTTCTTTAACACGAGCAAGTAGGTCTGCCGTGAGTTCCTGAAACTTAGCGCGCGTTAAGGCGAGTTCCAAGTGCAGGGGCCCTTCTGCCGTTGCTGTAATAAAGGGAAGGTTGATAGATGTTTCACCCGCAGCGGAAAGTTCAATCTTTGCCTTTTCTGCAGCTTCACGAAGACGTTGTGTTGCCATCTTGTCTTCTGAAAGATCGACGCCATGGGCATTTTTGAATTCTTTAACCATCCAGTCCATGACTGATTGATCCCAGTCATCTCCACCGAGGTTGGTGTCACCTGATGTTGATTTCACTTCAAAGACGCCATCGCCGATTTCAAGAACAGAAACGTCAAACGTTCCACCGCCAAGGTCAAATACAAGAATGGTTTGATCATGCTCTTCTTTATCAAGACCATATGCAAGAGATGCAGCAGTTGGCTCGTTGATGATTCGCAAAACTTCAAGGCCAGCAATTTCGCCAGCTTCTTTTGTTGCTTGACGTTGAGCAT
>CALMUU010000153.1 GCA_937872965.1 uncultured Actinomycetes bacterium | reverse complement strand
TCGAGGTGCGAGATTGTACGAATCCTGCATCTCACGACTATTCTTTACATATGCAATTGCCCAGCGAAAATATGACACCTGCCGTTGAACGGGGTTTTTGCATATGGCTTTCTGGCCGACGAGGTGCTGGCAAACACACTCTGGCTCGCCTTGTCACAGCAGAATTGTTGCGACGCAAGGTCGAATGTGAACTTCTTGAGCGAGAATCCATTGGCCGTTCGCTCGACCTTGGCCCGCGCGCTATGAGCGACGGTTCAACAGATACTCGCCGATTGGGCTGGGTTGCTGCCCTTCTTGCGCGCCACGGAATCACCACCGTTGTTGTTGCCGACACAATTTGGACCGACGCTGCTGAAGAAGCGCGTGGTTCGATCCGCAATTTCATAGAAGTTTTCGTCGATACGCCTTTGGATATCTGTATTGAACGAGTCGGTGCTGATGCTGCTGTCGATTATGTTGACCCTGTTGCACCAGAGTTACGCGTGTTAACTCACGATCGTGATCCCAGTGCTTCGGCCGCGCAGATTATTTCCTACATGGAGGCGACGGGATTGTTTACGAGCACTCCGTTTTCTTACGTCTCTGTTTAATACCTTTGTTATAAGCGTTGGAGCGCCAAAGACTCATAGTGTGAGTCTTATTCGACAACACACTTTCTTGCGCTTGTGCGTTAGGGCATCCGAGACTCATGTGGTGAGTCTTTGGCGCTCCAACGCGTATAAAGATCTATTGGTGGATGGCCTTTTCGAGGGCTGAGGACCAGGTTTCTTTGATCTCCTCTACGGAGAGATCAAGTCTGGACTCGCCAGCTTTTGTCACAGCACATCGATCGCCGCCAACACGTCCAATAACTGTTGCGCTCACTGATTCAGAAACAACACTGTCTGTCATAGACGCTAGCTCTTCTTGACTTACAGCCACGATAAACCGTGCAGGACCTTCTCCGAAAAGCGACACGAGAGTACATGTACTTGGATCGATTGCGACATCAAAACCGAGATCACTCGCACAAGACATTTCAGCAATACAGGTAATAAGACCACCGTCAGAAATATCGTGCACAGCAGAGATTGAGTTGGTGAAACAAAGTTCTCTCACTGCTTCACATGTTTTCAAAGATGATTCGATGTCGAGTACGGGACACATGCCTTCACGTTCTCCATGCATTGTTGCGAACTCGCTTCCTGCAAGTGTCGTTGAACCAGTGGTAGCTGTTGGTTCAACAAGAACAATGACGTCATCATCATTCCAGGCAACTCCTGGTACACCATTTTCCAAAGTGGGGACCGTTCCGACAACACCTAGAACGGGAGTGGGATCAATGTCAACACTGTTACTTTCGTTATAGAAACTGACATTGCCACCAACAACAGGAGCATCGCTCGCAAGACATACGTCAGAAACTCCACGAACAACTTCCGAAAAAGAGTGCATCACGCTGGCGTGTTCCGGGTTACCGAAGTTCAGGTTGTTTACAACGGCTTTGGGAGTTGCCCCAACGCAGGCAAGATTGGCTATTGCCTCAAGTGCGATTGCGACGGCTCCATGATACGGATCAAGTGCACACCATCGACCTTTTCCGTCAACGGTTATTCCTACACCTGCGCTTGCACCATGAATGCGGATCAATGTTGCGTCCGCGCCAGGCTTCACAACAGTTTGTAAGAAAAGTTGGTGATCGTACTGAGAGTAGACCCACGCTTTTGATGCGATAGTCGGCTGAGCAAGGACTGCGAGCACTTCTTGTTCAAAAGTTTTTGTATCAACAAGCTTTTCTTTAAGGCGAGCTCTCACATCAACACTCTGACGTTGCACTAAGCCAGGATCACGCTCGGCAGGTCGATCATACAAAGGACCATCTCCCAGTGCACCAACAGGAACATCAGCAATAATTGCACTATCGAATCCATCTTCGAAGATACGGAAACGCTTGGAGTTATTGACCTTACCAATAACTGACGCATCGATTTCCCACTTCTTGGCGAGCGCGAGGACTGCATCGAGGTTTTCAGGCGTCACAATTGCGAGCATGCGTTCTTGCGATTCACTGGTCATGATTTCCGTCGGGTTCATTCCCTTTTCACGCAAGTGAATGGCTGCAACATCCACATCAATTCCCATTCCACCGGCAGCTGCAGTTTCAGACGTCGCACAACTAATTCCTGCCGCACCTAAATCTTGAACACCAACAGCTAAACCAGATTCAAGAAGTTCCAAACACGCCTCAATAAGTTTCTTTTCTGTAAACGGGTCGCCCACTTGAACACTCGGACGTTTCGTTTCGCTACCCTCGTCGAATCCCGCAGAAGCAAGAATGGATGCTCCCCCAATTCCATCACGACCGGTTGATGAACCCATAAGAACAGCTAGGTTCCCGTCACCCGAAGCGCGCGCAAGGGTCAATCGAGAGTGAGGTAAAACACCGAGACACATCACGTTAACTAATGGATTACCCGTGTAACACTGGTCGAACATTACTTCGCCGCCGACGGTGGGAACACCGACTGCATTTCCGTACCCACTAATTCCCGACACAACACCTTCGGTCAAATAGCGCGTGCGCGCATCATCCAAAGTTCCAAAACGTAAAGAGTCGAGCAACGCAATCGGACGGGCACCCATTGAAAAGATGTCTCGAATTATTCCACCCACACCCGTCGCTGCACCTTGATAAGGTTCAATGGCACTGGGATGATTGTGTGATTCAATGCGAATAGCAAGGCCCATATCATCACCGATATCAATAACTCCTGCACCTTCACCCGGGCCCACCAGAACGTGGTCGCCCGTTGTGGGAAAGTTTTTTAAGTACTGTCGTGAAGATTTATAGGAACAGTGTTCGGACCACATGACAGAAAACATTGCGAGTTCGAGATCGTTAGGTTCACGGCCATCGAGAGTATCGATGATGTCAGAGAGTTCTTCATCGGTCAGACCAAGCTGACGGTGTAGAGGTACTTCATTACGTTCCATAGTTGCAGTCACTGGTATCTCTCTCGTTCTCTCAATTGAACTAACTACCGTATTCGTATCCCACATCGGGTGCACCAAGCACGGGAACGAATACTAAACCGCGCTCTTCACATTTAGGACCGGCTTCGCCTGTTCGATCGAGAAGAGTAACAACCGCAACAACTTCACATCCAAATTCTTGGGCAGCATCAACTGCTCGCAATACTGAACCGCCGGTGGTGGCGTTGTCTTCGACCAGAAGAACTTTTTGACCTGGTTCGAGTGGACCCGCAATAAGATTTCCTACACCATGATCTTTTGCCTCTTTGCGAACAGCAAAGGAATTTTTCCCTGTCACAAAGCCCACAGCAACTGCAATAGGAACCGCCCCAACAGCTGGTCCGCCCACAGCATCAAATCCTGTAAGAGATCCGGGCTCTTTACCCATCTCTTTTTCTGCCGCTTCAAGTGCTTCCATAATGGAATGCCCTACAAGCTCTACGCAATCTCCACGAAATGTTAACTGGCGGCCGTCTGAATACCAGTTGGATGTACGACCTGAGACGAATGTGTAAAGACTGCCATCCGTCTTTTCTTGAATGGCGTACTTTTTCATCGCATCGGCAAGAAGTTGTTGTGTAGGACGAAGTCCCGTCTGTGTTGTGGTCATACCGGTACCGCTTCTTTCTGGGATTCTAGAGAGTTAATAGCTGAATCAATAAACGATTTCATCATGTCTGCGCCATCAACGGAACCGACAATGGCTTCTGATGCACGCTCGGGGTGTGGCATGAGCCCGACAACGTTTCTCGCTTCATTGCATACGCCTGCAATATCATCACGACTTCCATTTGGATTGTCTGTATAGCGCAAAACAATTTGATCGTTATCAATTAGTTGTTGATACGTTTCATCATCACAGGTGTAGTTACCTTCAAAGTGATTGATAGGAAGTGATCGTTTCGTTCCTTTGGGCAGTCGCGAGGTAAGTGGTGAAGAAGCCGTTACTTCAAGTTCTACGTCTTTGCACATGAATTTCATTCCAGCATTTTTACGAAGTGCTCCTGGAAGCAACCCTGCTTCACAGAGAACTTGGAATCCATTACAAATACCCAGAACGGGTTTCCCTGCAGCAGCAAATTCTTCGACTTCTTTCATCACGGGAGAAAAACGAGCAATCGCACCGGTACGCAAGTAGTCACCGTGAGCGAATCCGCCAGGAATAATGACAGCATCAACGCCGGTGAGATCAGTTTCGCTATGCCACATCATCTTGGGGGTTGCACCAAAGAGCTCGACGACATGAGCAACATCTTGTTCACAGTTTGTCCCAGGAAATATTGGGATAGCAATAACAGGTTTTTGTGAAGCAGTTGCGCTACTCACGCGTTGACCTGTTCGAGAGCAGGAGCGATATCAATTGTGAAAACCTCGATCACCGGGTTTGCAAGAAGTTGTTCACACATTTTTTCGACTTCGTCTCGAGCGGATTCTTGATCAGCTGATTCCACATCGAAAGTAATGACTTTCCCCATTTGAGCATTGGTCACTCCTTCAAACCCAAGCGCAGGAAGTGCGCGCATTACTGCGGCGGCCGAAGGATCGAGCACGCCAGGAAGAGGAGAAACATGAACAACTACTGAGTACTGCGCCATGTATATAAGGTTAGTTTAATTCTGGTCGCTAAATCTAAATCTCACTTGTCTCGCGTTGGAGGGAAAAACAGCAGACTGTCCGCTGTTTTTCCCTCCAACGCGGAGTTGAGCGAGTGCTCTTAATGCTATTGCCCACTGGCTAAGTGCTCTTGTAAACTTGCTCACCCAAGGATTGTGATCGATGGAACGGTTGAAATGGTATATGCAAACACCTAATCAAGAAAGAAAAGGACGCAACCTCGCCCGCACTGAAATACGCAATGGGGCAACTTCGCCGCAATCGAGAAGACGCCAACTTGGATATGGCAAGAAAAGGAACGGATATAGAAGCCACTGGCAACGCAGATATGAGCGTGCTGCGCGAGCCAAAGTACAAGCCGACTGGGAAATGGGCAGAACCTTAGCTCAACTGGAAGAAAGTGAAAAAAGGGATAGCCCTAAATCTCGGTATCTCAAGATCGGAAGCCCCAACATAAAAAGAGGGTATTGGGCCGAGTGGGCACGTATTACGTTGGATCGCCAGAAAGCTAAAGCCAGTGTTAGGTGGAAAGTCGGTCAAAGTCTCGCCATCATTGAACAGAATGAGGGACTGACTTCGCCAGGCAAAAAAAAACGCCAGCAAAAACTCGATGATGAAGAATCGCGACAGGGATACGAAGCACAATGGGCATACCATGAAGCCTGTCAAAGCAATCTTCCTAAATTGGGTAGAGGCGATCTGACTAAGTGGAGACCGGCGGGAAATACTCCTGCACTAAGAAGAAATGTGCTCGCTTGTGCATCAGGAATTGGAGCCACCTTTGTTGGCGCAGCACTAGTATATGCTGCATTTTTTGATCCTGCTGCACCATATAAGATTTTGCAGGAACCCGGCATCGAAATATTCCCTCCAAATGCAGCTCGCTTTATTCACATAGAAGAAGGTCCCAATGGGGAATGTACATTTGATATGTCTACAGCCATTTTTTTGCGAGATTCAATCATTACTTTCGTGTCTTACGAAAAACCGGCAACGGTCTATGAGACTATAGATAATGATCTGCCCCTCCCCGATATAAAAAGTTCATTTGTTGTAGACGAACCGATGGTGGTAACTATCCCATCCGATAGATTGTTAAGTGCCCTAGCCACAGGAGGCAATTTCTTGACATCAGACAGAGCCAAGTTTCAATGTTCGTATACCTCTGATATACCGGAACCTGGCGATCCCAGCTTTACGCTAATCTCAGGAGTTGGCGTAGATGATCTTTCACAGATCCAAAGATAATCTTGGCCTAGCCCCAGTCAGAAAAACGTAACCCCGTCACGCGCTCATAAGCTTCAATGTAGCGAGCTTGAATCCCTGCAATGACTTCTTCGGGTAATGTCGGCGCGGGTGGAACATGATCCCAACCTGTCGAATCGAGCCAATCACGTAAATGCTGTTTATCGAATGATGCTGGGGAAATTCCAACACGATAGGTTTTTGCTTCCCAGTAACGTGAAGAGTCGGGCGTCATTGCTTCATCAATCAAAATAATGTCGTCGACGCTATTAACCGAGGATCCATTGCTCATTGCTCCGTCAGTACCTTCAATGAAACCGAACTCAAATTTCGTATCCGCCAAAATAATGCCGGCCTCGTAGGCTCGCTTCGCTCCAAATTCATACAGAGCAATAGACACTTCACGGATGTAGTCGTACACATTCGCATTAACGAGAGAACGCGCGTCTTCCATCGAGATTGCTTCGTCGTGTCCTTCTTCGGCTTTTGTTGTCGGGGAGAAAATCGGTTGAGGCAATTGTTGTGCGAGCTCCAAACCTTGCGGATATCGCACACCATGAACAGAACCAGTCTCTTCATACTCTTGAAAGCCGTGACCAAACAAATACCCGCGAACAATACACTCGAGACGAATAGGAACAGACGTGCGCACCAGCATCGCGCGGCCGCGCAGCATGTCATCGGCACCCGACGCTGGGAAATCTGTCACATCAGTTGAAAGGCAGTGGTTCGCAATGATATCTGTAGTGTTATCAAACCAATAGGAACTTAGACCATTAAGAACAGCACCTTTGCCAGGAATATCTTCGGTCATGACAACGTCATACGCACTCACTCGGTCTGAGGCCACCATCAGAAGTTTGTCGTCGCCCGCTGCGTAAAGGTCGCGAACTTTACCTTTATATAGATGCTTGAGACCACACTCTTGGAGTGCTTTTGGGTCAGGGGATGTATGTGAAGCGTCGGAAACAGATGTAGTCATTGTCTTCCTTATTAAGAATTGATTTGAGAAAAAACAACGTCGGTGTGACGCACAAGGCGTGCAGGATCAAAACACTCGGCACGAGTTTCAGGCGAAAGTGCACTCGTCACACGTTCATCTTTTTCGCACAGTTCGCGCAAAGAAATGCGTTCTGCAAATGCACGTTGTGCCAATTCTTGAACAACGCGATACGCATCATCACGCGTTAACCCAGAATCAATCAGCGCGAGCAACACCGTTTGTGAATACACCACACCAAAAGAAGCTTCAATATTTTCTCGCATTCGTGCAGCGTTCACTTCCCACCCAGCAACGATTTTCGCCATTGATCGCGTCATGTAGTGAGCAAGCGCAAGCGAATCGCCAAGAATAATTCGCTCCACTGAAGAATGGGAAATATCGCGTTCATGCCAGAGCGCAATATCTTCTACACCAGCAACGAGATTACCTCGCAGCACGCGTGCCAAACCGCAGAGTTGTTCACATTTCACGGGATTGCGCTTGTGTGGCATCGCCGACGAACCTTTTTGTTGTCCCGTAGCAAAAGGTTCGAAAACTTCAGAAACTTCTGTGCGTTGCAGGTGTCGAATCTCAAGCGCGATCTGTTCGATCGTTGCACCCAGTGTTGTCAGTGCGTAGAGCATCTGAGCATGACGATCGCGCGCAATAACTTGCGTTGCAGAAACGGGAACTAACCCAAGCAACTGACACACTTTGGCTTCAACTTCAGGTTCTATATTGGAGAAAGTTCCCACCGCACCCGAAAGCTTGCCGACACGAATAGCTTCACGTGCGTCCTTAAGACGAACCACGTCTCGTCGAACTTGTAATAACCACAGAGCAACTTTGGTTCCAAAAGTTGTTGGTTCCGCATGAATTCCGTGCGTGCGCCCCACCATAATCGTGTCACGATATGCATTAGCTTGCATGAGCAAAGCGGCATCGAGATCCTTCACTTCGTTCAGGATGACATCCATTGCTTTGACCAATGTGATGCATTGAGCAGTGTCGACAACATCAGAAGAAGTCAGGCCATAGTGAACGTACCGAGCTGAATCATTTCCCATTGTTGATTGAACAGTGTCAACAAAAGCTGCAACATCATGATGCGTGATTGCTTCACGCTCTTGCACGCGGGCAACAAAATCAGCATCGATTGTTGGTCTTGTTTTTTCTACGATATCGGCGTCTTTGACATCAACCACGCCTGAGTCTGCTAGAGCGCGAACAACAGCGACTTCGACATCTAGCCATGTAGACATGCGTGTTACGTCATTAAATAATGCGCCCATTTCTACTGTGGTGTAGCGCTCAATCATGTGTATCCTCTGAATTTAGGGCCTGATAGGCAATGTCACGTCGGTAATACTTCCCTGCGTAATTAATCTTCGCGCATGCTTCGTATGCTCGCTCGCGAGCAATTTCCATCGAGTTAGCAATGGCTGTTACATTGAGCACACGTCCGCCACTTGTCACGAGATGATCACCAACACGCTTTGTGCCTGCATGAAATACTTTTACGCCTTCGACAGTGTTTGCCTCATCAATGCGCGAAATTACATCGCCAAGTTGTGGATCTTCAGGATATCCCTTCGCACACATCACCACGGTAATTGCAACATAGTCGGTTAGCCCCAATTGATCATGTATATCTTCGGCAAGGAGTGTCTTAGCAAGTTCACCATCTGCACACGCCTTGAGTGTGATCGCGAGATCACCCGTGAGACGCATCATCAGAATCTGACACTCAGGGTCACCAAAACGAATGTTGTATTCAATCATTTTTGGCCCACTCGGGGTCAACATTAAGCCAGCGTAAAGCACACCACGATAATCAATTCCTCGTTTGCGCAATTCGTTCAATGTTGGAGCGATGCATGTGTCCATGATTTCTTTGATCATCATGTCATCAACAAAAGGTACAGGACAATACGCACCCATTCCACCGGTGTTAAGCCCAGTGTCACCATCACCAATTCGCTTGTGGTCTTGTGCGACACCAATACATGTTGCGTCTTTACCATCACAGATGGCGAAGAGAGAAATTTCAGGACCAGTCATACCTTCTTCAATAACGCAAGTGGTTCCCGCGTCACCAAAGGCTTGGCCAGATAGATAAGAGGTGACCGCTTCGCGTGCCTCGTCGAGAGATTCCGTAACCGTGACACCTTTACCAAATGCAAGACCATCGGTTTTTATAATCGATAGTTGACTTCCTGTTTCGCTTCGTATCGTCTCTAGATAAGTCAATGCTTCGTCAAGTTCATTCGAATGAAAGGTTCGGTGTTGCGCGGTGGGAACACCAGCATCAACCAAGAGTTCTTTCATCCAGGCTTTGGAGCCTTCGAGCTGAGCGCCGTCTTTACTGGGACCAAAAACACTTATTCCATTTTCGCGCAGGACATCGGCAACACCCGCGACCAAGGGAGGTTCGGGACCCGAAATGACAAGATCAAATCCATCTTGAGCAATTTTGAGAACTGCTTGAGGATCGCACGCGTCTACTTCAATACATTCGAGACCTTCGTCTTCAATGCCTGGATTTCCAGGTGCAACAGAGAGTCGGGCGACGGAAGGGTCTTGGGCAAGTCTCCAGGCAAGCGAATGCTCGCGTCCGCCACTGCCTAAAACCAAAACGTTCATCAGACCTATCAGTTTACTTGCGTTTTATACTGCGCGTCGCGGTGAGGAACACCTGCTTTGGTTTAAATAACTACCGTATTCAGTACTTTATCCAGCCAAAGCAAGGCCCGCATACGCTTTGGTTTGAATAACTACGGGATACCGTACTTTATCCAGCCAAAGCGATCTATGTCGGTAGAGAAATAGCTTCACTCACCGCTCGGACGATCTGCTCATCAGAAAAAGTTGAAGTAATTCTTACCAATTTCCAATTTGAAGCAATAATTGCATTCTGTCGAAGACGATCATTATCGAATTGGGAACGGTTTCTGTGGAACGCAAACCCATCAACTTCAACAGCAATCTGTAGTTCTGGAAATGCAAAATCTAATCTATACCTTGACTGTCCAAACCGTAGTTCCCATTGGGTCTCACAACGCCAGGGGAAATTATTACTAATAACCCGTGCGACACGTTTTTCAAGCACACTTTCTGTTTCTTGTTGCTGTGACCCATCCAACAAATACGGAGTAAGTACTTCTAGAAGTTTCTTTTTTGGTCTGCCTGGTCCTGATGGCGTTCTCTGAATCACCGACTCCACCTGATGTGGAGTCACGAGCTTCTTCTGAAATGCTTTTTCCAAGGCAAAGTCGAGCTCGCTAGACATTAGATTGCTCGCAGCATCCATAAACGCGCGACTGAGAGATACATGAGGAATACCGATGCTTGGCATATACACATCATCCCGCAAAATAGCTGTGCTCCTGTGGAAGATGACATTCTGTCGATGGTATTCATATCTACGAGTAAGGATGTGGATAGGGATGGGAATTGATCTTCCATCTGATGGGATTGTTTTATGGGTACGCTGCTCTATTAATCCAAAATAAGTAAGCACTGATTCATGCGAAAGTAACGCACCTGAGCCACAAGAGAAGACAGCAATCGCTGCTTGTTGATACCAAGTAGGCACTGATCCAAAGGCGGTATAGACGCCAAACCCCACTTTGGCCAATAATCCTTTCTTGACCATGTGTTGTATAGAACTATCTGAACAGCCTTGGTCACGCATTTGAAACCGTGAAACGACCCCATGTTGCTGATCTGTAATTGTTCGAATAGTAGAAATATGCTTCATGTTTCCTCACACCGATTGAGAACTAGTGAGGGAAGTCGTATTAAAAATTTAATTTTAGATCATAGATAAAATTTTTCAACTGATTTTTTGCCTTTTATCAATGTGATAAAAGATCCAAATATACGCGCTTTGGTTTAAATAACTACTGTATCCAGTACTTTATCCAGCCAAAGCGAGGAGCACATTCGCTTTGGTTTAAATAACTACTGTATCCAGTACTTTATCCAGCCAAAGCGAGGAAAAGAGGGGAACTAGGAACGTGGCATGACAACAGTGTGGTCACGCGCAGGGCCCGTGGAAGCAAAGGTCACAGGCACGCCGACAATACTTTCGACGCGATTAATGAACGCTTTTGCGTTCGCGGGAAGATCTGAGAAGTTCGCTGTGTCTTCAATATCTTTATCCCAACCAGAAAGAGTTTCGTAAATTGGTTTGACGTCATGGAAAGCACTCTGGTGATAAGGAACATGATCGATACGTTCTCCAGTCGGCGTTTCGTATCCAATACAAATTTTTACTTCAGGGAGTCCACCAAGAACATCGAGTTTGCATAATGCGATTTCGGTGCATGTATTGAGGCGAACTGCGTGCTTGAGCATGACACAATCAAGCCAACCCGGTCGTCGTCGACGTCCAGTGTTGGTTCCAAATTCGCGACCGCGCTCAACGAGGAAGTTACCCACTTCCATGTCGTGCGCAATTGTTTCATCGCTAACGCCTGCTTCATAGACGACATCGCCCTCTTCAAGAGGAAGTTCAGTCGGAAACGGACCTGCACCCACACGTGTGACATACGCTTTTGCAACTCCGATGATTCGTGTCAATGCGCGTGGACCAACACCTGCACCCGTACATGCTCCACCTGCAACAGGGTTGCTTGATGTCACATAGGGGTATGTTCCGTGATCGAGATCGAGGAAAGTTGCCTGCGCGCCTTCGAAAAGAACTTCTTTTCCATCATCAAGAGCTTTGTGAACCAAGTGCACCGTGTCATCGATCATAGGTTCAAGACGCGGAACAAGGGCACGGTATGTTTCAAGAAGTTCGTTGACGTCATAACCGAGTCGGTTATATGCCTTAGCGAGAACAATGTTTTTCTCTCGCAAGACGAGTTCTAATTTTGCACGAAAGATTTTTTCGTCGAGAAGGTCTTGGAGACGAATACCTACACGCAAAGCTTTATCTGCATAAGCAGGGCCAATTCCTCGCTTGGTAGTTCCGAGTTTGTTTTTACCCAAGTAACGCTCAGTCAAACGGTCAAGCTCTTGATGGTAAGGCATGATGACATGCGCATTGCCCGACACACGAAGGCGAGAAACATTGACACCTTGGCTCGCAAGAAGGTCAAGTTCATTGAGCAACACAACAGGGTCAACAACAACACCGTTGCCAATCACAGGAGTGACATGTTCGTAAAGAATTCCGGAAGGAACAAGTTGAAGTTTGAAAGTAACGCCGTCAACAACAATGGTGTGACCAGCATTATGACCACCTTGATAGCGAACAACAAGGTCGCTGCGCTCAGCAAGGTAGTCAGTAAAACGACCCTTGCCCTCATCGCCCCATTGGGCGCCGGTAATGACGGTACCTGGCATGAAAACTCTTCTAAGACATCAAAAGCGCTTTACGCTTCTGGGCTTTCAGCAGCTTCGGGAGTAGCTTCAGTAGAAGCGTCTTCGGTTGTGGCTTCGGGAGCTTGTTCAGCATTTACTTCTGGAGCATCAGCAGATGTTTCTGCTGAAGTTTCAGTTTCCACTGCTTCAGGCGTGACATTATTCTTCGCGTCGAGTGCAGCTTTAGCAGCAGCAATTTTGTCGATTTCTTTTTGCTTTTTGCGTTCCACAGCAGCTTTATCTTTTGCACGCTTCTCATCAGCCTTGGCCTTTGCTTCAGCACGAGCAACTTTTTCTACTTCACGTTGGGCAGCAGCTTCAATCGCGTCCAATTTCGCCTGCTCCACGGCAGCTTCTTTTTCTTTCTTCTGCTTCTTCATTGTTTTAGAGAACTTGTTCTGGAACTTTTCAACGCGACCAGCAGTGTCGACAAACTTCATCTTGCCAGTGAAGAAAGGGTGACTCTGTGAGGAAATATCTACAGGAATGTGAGGATACGTCTTGCCGTCGATTTCAATTGTGTCTTTGGCAGTGGCCGTTGACCGTGTAATAAATCGAAAATCGACCGATGCGTCAGTAAAGACAACTTCACGGTAGTCAGGATGGATATCTTTTTTCATTTTTTCCTCCAGGAAAAGCGTTTGCTAAGGCCGATATGGCCAACCAAACAGAAGAGATATTCTCTCACAGGGCTACGGCTCAATGCCAACTTGCTGTATTTAGTGTCTAACCATGTCTTTTAGTGGCTTATATTCTTCTTCGGTGAACTGCATATTTGCAACGCAGTATTTCTTGCCCGCGATATGAGAACAAAACAACGATTCATACATGTCATAACAGTCGTGCATGAAAGCACTAATGACTATGGAAGCAGACCACGACACAGCAAAACTTTGAGTGCAATCGTGCGCGTCTTCGGTTCGAGCGCAATACACCAAATGGCGAGAACGCTGCGATGCGGTGACATATTCACTGTCTTCTAAGCCATCACAAAAAAGAATCTGCTTAGAGCGCAAAATGTCTTGACTGCGGTAGATATTTTCCGAGATGTAGCCGGGCGTCGAGACGCGCTGCGTGACGCCGCGTGGCTGCGGACGTTGTCAGGCGGCGGTCGCGGTGGCGGTCACCGGTCGAACCGGATGGGTGCGGGGACCGTCACTTGGACGGCCCGGGCCAGGTCGGCCATGTAACCGTCGACGGCGGTGGACTCCGCTGGGGTGAGGGGCCGGTCGAACACCGCGGCGGCGAACCATTCGAACCCGCCGTACGAGTGGAGGGCCGGGTCCGGGTCGGCGCCGATCGAGAACACCTGCCCAAATGGGGCTGTCCCGAACCCAATGTCGCCGGGGGCCGAGACCGGTGTCCCCGGCCGGCCGCCGGTGTAGGCGGTGACGGTCCCGGCGGCACGGTCGTACCCCCCGATGGTGGTGGTGGCGGCGCCGTCGACCGCGGCGGGCGACTGTGCGTAGCGGTTGGCAGCCCCGTCGCCGATGTTGAACGTCGGCCCGCTGGGCAGGTACGCGGTCTGGATGGAGTCCCAGCCGGGCGTGTCGTGCATCAAGGTCCCGGGCCGGTACGAGTGGATGAGCATCCCTTCGATGTCGGCGCGGGTGGACCGGAACCCGACGGCGACGGTCAGCCCGGCGGTGCCGGGGTTGAGGAACGGCGACGGGCCCGCTTCGACACGGGCGCCGTTCCCGAACAGCAACGCGGTCCGGTCCGCGACCGCGGACGACACCGACCCGGTCTGCCAGTTCTGGATCTCCCATACGGCGCCGGCCTGGTCGGTGAACGACGCGACCTTCGCTGGGCCGGGGGCTTGGTCACCTTGAGCGCACCAGCAGAGCTGCGGCGAGTCGGCATGGTTCCCACCGCGGGCCCAGGTGAGCGGCGTCGGGATCCGGGAGCTGTTCAGGTCGAACACGGTGGTGGGGGTTGTGCCGGTGTACGCGGTGAGGTTCATCCGCCGGAGGCGGCCCCACCCGGCAGCGAACGGCGACGTCACGGTCGGGATCCGGTCGGTGCCTGACGAGATCACGATAGGCCGACCCGAGTTGTTGATGACGGCGGGCCCGGGAACGGTGACCGTGTCGACGAGCACCCAGGCGGGGTCGGCAAATGGGCGGTTCATGTCGCCCGGAGGGCGGGCCGACGACTGCTGGTACACCGCGACGCGTCGGCCGCCGGCGCCATTGTCGGCGAGGAACTGGACCCCGCGGCGACCGAGGCCCATTCTGAACGACGGGCCCGCCGTCGAACGGGTCGCCTGCCACGTGTTCCCATCCGGGGACGTCCACACCGTCGCCGCTCCGGTCCCGTTGTCTGCAAACGACACCGCCAAAGACCCGTCAGCGCCGGCTCCGCCCTGGTGAAACACGAAGTTCTCCCCGGACTCGTTCGTGGCGATTTCGCGGGTCAGGTCCCCGTCGATGCGGAACTCGAAGCTGCCGGTCGGCATGCCCGCCCGGTCCGGTGTGGTGACGAACATGTCGTCCCACCCAGGCGTGTACAGGTACCGGTCGGGGGTATCCCACCCGAGCCGCACCGGCCCGCCGATGCCGCCGGCTCTGACTCTCATCGGGTTCTGGTTCCCGGACAGGTCCGGGACTCGGTCACCGGTCCCGTCCCAGCCGGCGGTGTCCCACCAGCCGACCGCCGAGCCGAGCACGACCGCCCCAGCCCATGTCTGTTCCCACGCGGCGGGGGTTCCCGCCGCGTCGTACAGCATCTTCACCGTCACCCGACGGGTAGCGGTCGACCCGGGCCGGAACGTCCCATCGGAGTACCCGCCGACGATGCCCGCTGCTGCTGCCCACGACACCGCCGTCGCTGTCTCCGTCGACGCGCCCATGTCGGAGAACCCGCCGCCGGGGACCGCCCCGGCGGGCAGGTCACCACCGGCGAACGCCCGGAACGCCCACAACGCCAAAACCCCACGAGTCGCGGTCGACGAAGGGTAGAACCTCCCGTCCGCCGGGCGGGTCACAACCCCAACCGACGACGCCCAGTCGACCGCCGGACGCCACGCGGAGTTGACCCTCACATCAGTGAACACCACCGGAGTCCCCACCGGGCCAGGGCGGCCCTCCATCACCCACAACGCGTTGATTAGCACCCCCCGAGATGTCGCCGAGTCCGGGTTGAACCGCGCCCCCAACAACGCCGGCTTGAGCGGTATCACCTGATGGCACACCGCCCAATCCACCGCCGAAGCCAACGCCGACCCGGCCGGCACATCTACCGCCACGCTCGGCGGCGGCGGCTCGCACACCGGGCTCGCCGCGTCCACCGGGACGACACCAACCGAACCCACCAACAGGCAGGCAACGACCGCGACCGCTCCCGCAACCGCCCGAACCGAGAACCGTGAACCTTTCATGTGCAGCGAAGATGCCGTCGACGCGCGATCCGACCGCTGCGGCGATGTCTTTCGGCCATTGTCTCGGTCACCGAGAAGTTCGGTGAGTTGAAGTCCATCGACCACTCGTCCGCCACCCACGAGGCCTCGGGCCGCGTCGTCCTCGGGTCGATGAGCCAGCGCCCGGCGTGGCGTGCCGAATGCGCTGGTGGTGGTGGCTCGGGGTGGGGCTTCGAGATCGGCGAGCACGTCAGGGTGATCGACCCCGCCCGGATTGGCATATCCTTTAATTTGACCGAGAATTTTGTCAATGATGTATTGCGCATTTTCAATCATGTCGATCTTTCTGTTTACAAATCTTGTGGGACATAGGGAGCAAGAGGCGAGTTGGTTTCCGATCCGGAATCAGAACCGCTTTCTATTTTCTCTGTTATTATAGCGTGGCTTGAAAACTGTGTACATAAAAACTTCTGCCACACTCATTCGGTCAACCTTCTCAGGTTCACGCATTCCTCGAGCGCTCCTTGATGTTTTTCCTGCTGGAGCATTTCCACCTGAGCGAATGCTCGTGTTTTCTGAGTCTGATGGAGAACTCGGCGCAGCAGACGAAGGAGTCGTTACTTCACTGACATTCTGAAGGGAGTCAAGAATCTTTTCACTTTCAAGTGTTGGAAGGTCGGCAGGCGCTGAATGATAAGCGAACTTTTCCGGAAGGTCCTGGCGCGCGAACGGAGAAAGGTCTTCGCCGCCGGATTCACTACTTGTTCCTTCAACAATTTCTTTGGGAATCTCCATAGAAAGATTGCCTTCAAGAACGCGGGCG